>NZ_JBQEOL010000001.1:0-279211 GCF_052044895.1 Acinetobacter sp. 22323
GTAGCAGTCCTTAACAGATTTACGGAATTAGGTCGCCCACTTACCCAAGTTACGCCTTAAATTTGGCTCAATTAGGGGCGCTTTGCATTTCAAATCTTTGTGCAACAAAGCCTTTATAGTATGAAGCTTTCAAATTACAATAAATTATTAGGTTACATGTATTCTAAATCTATGAAGGATACGTTCTCCTCTCAAGAACCCAAGGCAGGTTGTGCATATAAAGAAACAATTAATTTATTGGTAAATATTTTGCAGTGGTGTGAACAGATCGAAACGGAGTTTCGGCACTTACATTGCGGTGAGCAAACGAATCAAGTAGGCCGATATAGAAGTCAGCAGCTTCTATTGGGTATAGGAAAAGCGCTAGATCAACTTTATGTAATGCCTAACTTTGATCAGCTACAAATGGGTCTAAAAAATAAAAGACTAACTGAATTCGGTCGAATCTTTGATAGTTTTGTCCATAGGACTGCTAAATCAACAAATCTAAAACAGCAGCAACATTTCCTGAGGCAGGAACAATTCAGACAATTTTATGCAGGGAGTTGGCAGAATGATTTCTTGAAAATATGGTATGAACATTACATTGATAATTTAAGAAGATATGGCATACCAGCTGAAAAATTCTCAGAAACGAAAAGTTTAATACTAAGTGATTTAGACGAGCTACTTAAGATAGGTAAAAAATTACATGTTTTAAGTACTGTAATTCGAATTGATAGCAATAATGCAGATGATGAAATTGCAAAACTTCATAGCAAGAGATATGAGCTTTTACGGCAGATCTCAGTTGAGGGGTTATTACGTAATTATTATATTTGCTTGAATGGTCACAATAATGGCTTAGACTACTTCTGTATATGGGTATTTGAAACAACATCTGATTACACGGAACATAGAACAATAAGTGAGATCAAAACACAGTGCCATGAGCTTCTAAAATCATATGACTTGAATATTGATGTCAGTATTATGAATTGGAATGATAACTTTAATTCAAGTAGTGAGGTCTTCAATAAGCAATTTAATCTATGCCTTTACGACGAAAAGAATAAAGCTATATTCATTGAGAATTGTTTAGATTTTCTTGTGAGATTGGATCAGGACTTTATGTTCAAGTCTACAAATGATGACATTATTGGGCGGGAAAATCACGAAATTAATTTTAATGAAAACGTGCATATCATTATACAAAAGTTCAAAAAGCACCCTAACCCACATCGTGTATTAGGTGATTTAACTCAATATGCTTTATTCGACTTGTGTTGGGTACAAAATCATTTAGATGCTTATAGCAAAGACTATTTGAAGAATATTATTTTGCAATATCAAGAAAATTTGTCATCTTACGCAACATTTAAGTTAACGGAAGCAGAGCTTAAGCTTCTAGAAAAAATTGAAATTTTTATGCTATCGGTCAAATATTCGCGATCCTTACAGCCTAATGAAATGCGAGCGCAGCAAATAGTTGAAAGAACGCTGTTTCAATTTGTAGATTTGCTCATGCAACATGATTCTATTATTACGCTGGGAACTCGAATTGGGGGCGTTTATCGATCAAGGCTATTGCATTATTTTTTCGGGCAGTTCAGAAAATATGACTATCAGGATTTTTTGTCATTTCCTTTTGATCATACACGAGCTAATTTTTATAAATCTAAGATTGAAGACTTTAAGTACTATGGGGGACTATTTCAATCAATATATAGTCCCATAGCTATTACGTTAGGGCAAAATAAGCACATAAATATTCCAAGGCATGAGCAACGATGCGAGAAAATCCAAAATTATTTGAGAGGGGCTTTTAAGCGCGATTGCGTTTTAATTAGATGCTCACTTAGCTGTGAGATGAAGAACGGCTTTATGAAACAAAAAGGGCTAAGTTCTGCTTTATATCAGATGTTGCATGCGGGAAAACGGAGAGCACCATTATCTAAGCTTAGGGCGTATGTAGGGGCATGGGTTGAAAATGATACAAGCCAAGTGTCAGATAAAAGACGATTCTTTGCCGATATTGTTTTTGTATTTGATCGTGAAGTACTGAATAATTATTCTAATTTAGCGGATGTTGTTAGTGAAAGATGGCAGGAAACGCTCAAGAAGGCTAGTGAGGCATTTCAACCGCCATTAGATTTAAAGGCTTCGTGCCGAGTTAAAAAAATATTTAATTCTGTAGAAGGGTTGGCATATCAAGAGTTGCTAGTAGAATCAATTGATAAACCACTAAAAAATATTATTATCAATAACTTGGCTCCTTACATAGTATATAAGGATCTGTTAGATAATACATTTTATTCAGATACTCCTAAATGGCTTATCAGAGGTACGTTACCTCGTAAAAAAAAGCGAAAGCCTAGCACTAAATCAAATAAAGCTGATGCTTGATATTCACCGCATAACTTTTTCAAAAGTAGGCTCTATCGATTATGCTTGTTGATCAATAGAGCTTCAAATATTGTGAAAAAAAAATTGAAAATATTGGTTGAATATGTTGTTTGGCTAACAAATATTCAAATTTGTAATGGCAGGTTATTAATATTATTAAATATATATCATATAGAGATTAATACTCTTACTACTCATAAGCTTATAGCATTAAGTACAATCTAACTAAAATTTATATTTATACAGTTTACCCATGTCATATGGAGCTATTTCCATATTGAGTATTAAACATGAGTAAATCAATTAATGAGTCTAAATTAACAATCCAACTAGAAGTAACTACAAACTTATGGATTAAGGCTGAGAATGAACCATTGGATTTCTATGAAGAGTTTGCAGAGTTATTGATTCATTTTGATGATATTTACCGTTCAGGCTTTCAGTACTTTGGTTATATCAATGCATGGTGTGATTGGTTAGATGAGCATGATATTGATGATTTAGATTTTGATGAAGTCGTCGATGAGTTGAAATGTGAATCATTTGATTACTATCAAAATTACTTTAAGGGGTACCAGAGTAGACAGCTGAAAGATTTCCATAGGCATCGTGAGAACGAAAAACGTAATCTGGAATCTTTATCGAAAAAATTAGATAGAGCTCTTAGTCGATATTCAAAGTTAGAAGTAGTGAGAGTGGATATTGCATATTTGCAAAGCTGTCACGATATCATCGATATCCAAATGTTCTATCAAGATTTAGAAGAGTTGCGTAAAGCGATATCTAAGCGTAAAGATCCGTTTCATGACTTAGTCGATTCTGCATGGGCGTTAGAGCAGGGTGAAACCAAAGGTTATCATTGCCATCTGTTGTTAATCTTCAATGGGCATCAACGTCAAAAAGGATGGGCTATAGCGGATAAGGTCGGGAAGTTGTGGAAGCAGATTACTAATGATGAGGGCTGTTATTTCAACTGTCATGATCCTAAGCAAATAGCTAAGTATAGAGAGCTCGGTATTCTTGGTATTGGTAGAATACATCGGGATAATCCAGTGGAGGTTCGTAACCTTCGTAATGCAGGTGCTTATCTAGTGAACCCTGAGAAAGAAGCGCAACACTTACGTGTAAAGCTCAGTCCTAAAATGCGTACCTTTCAGTGATTTGAAAATAATCTCAGATATACATCATCTAGATGAAAACAAAGTTATTTCAACTTTCAGGGCTTGCCAATCGGTAAGCCTTTGTCATTTTTGGAGATGTATATTATGAGTTTAACTTGTCCTTACTGTTTATCTGATCAGGTCATCCAAGTTGTGAATCAACAAGTGAATGGAACTGAATCATCAGGTCTTGCAGCATCAGCATCGTTTGCCACCATTGGTGCATCCATCTCAAAGAGCTTACCTTTACCTGTATCCCCATTACTTGGTGGACTAGCAGGTGCAGTTATTGGTGGTCTATTCAGTAGTGTATTCGATGAGCCGAAAAAGCCTATCACCATGACCTACTACCACTGTAATCAATGTCAGCAGAACTTTCGTTGAATCAGCATAGGAGATCGAATCAATGGCACATCAAATTGAACAAATCGCCTATGTTGGCGAAACCCCTTGGCATGGTCTCGGTAATCAGCTAAGTCCGAATCAACCACTGGAAGTCTGGGCACAGCAAGCCGGGATGGACTGGCGGATTGAATCCTCCAATGTCAGCTACATGGCACAAAATGAACGTGGTCAGAGCATTATCATGCCATTTGAAGAACAGCGAGTGTTGTATCGTTCAGATACCCATGCACCTTTATCTGTAGTCAGTCAGCGTTATCAGGAAGTTCAACCTAAAGAGATTCTGGAGTTCTACCGGGATCTGACTGAGCAATCTGGCTTTAAGTTAGAAACCGCAGGGGTTTTGAAAGGTGGGAAGAAGTTCTGGGCTTTGGCACGTACAGGTCAAAGTTCCGCTTTAAAGTCTAAGGATGTCAGTAATGGTTATATCCTGCTGGCTACTGCGTGTGACGGCACTTTGGCAACGACAGCACAGTTCACCAGTATCCGAGTGGTCTGTAACAACACTTTGGCGATTGCATTACGTGGGCAGAGCAGTAGTGCTGGTGTAGTGAAAGTTCCACATAGCACCAAGTTTGATGCAGAGAAGGTGAAACAGCAATTGGGTATTTCAGTGCGTGCATGGGATGAGCACATGTATGAAATGAAACAGCTCACGCAGCGTAAGGTGAGTCAGCAGGAAGCTAAGGCTTACTTTGATGCTGTGTTCAACAATAGCACCATGTCAATTTCTGATCCTGAAGAGAACATCATTCAGTTCTACCGTCAGGTGGCAAGTAACCCACCACAGCAAAATAAAACTGAACCAAATGGAAGAGCTATGACCAAAGCACTCGACATGTTTAATGGTCAGGGGCGAGGGGCAGATCTTTCATCTGCTAAAGGTACGGCTTATGGCTTACTGTGTTCGATCACGGAATTCGTTGATCATGAACGTCGTGCCATGAGTACAGATCATCGTCTCGATTCAGCATGGTTTGGTGCAGGCGCAGGTCTTAAACAACGTGGATTAGAACAAGCTCTGAGCTTGATAGCCTAAGCTCATGTAATTCTAACCCCGCAAGTCTCAACAATCGCTGAATAAAGCACACATATAAAGCTATCTAGTTTCAACTCACAATCAACAATCTGAATCAGCATGCATATCGCCATACCCGACCTCGTGTCGGGTATGGCTTTTTTATGCGCTTCTTTTTTACAAAACTGAAATTTATAAGGATAGAACTATGAATCAAATTGCACCGATTTCTAATCAATCTGTACAGACAGGTGTGCAAACGGCATTAAACCCATTAGCCACAACCAAGCGAGCTAATTCTGCAAAACGCTTAGTCAGCACCAAAGATATGGCGTATCAAGATTGGCTTGAAGTTCGTAAGCAAGGTATCGGTAGCAGTGACGCAGCTACGGCATGTGGATTAAACCCATACATGTCGATGCTAGAACTGTGGCTAATCAAAACAGGTCGACAAGCTCAGTCCATTGAAGATGAAAGTACAGGGGTTGCACCACTGTATTGGGGCAAGCAACTTGAACCTTTAGTGGCTGAGTATTACAGCATGCACACCAACAATAAGGTACGTCGAGTCAATGCAGTGTTACAGCACCCTGAACCTGACAAACATTTCATGTTGGCAAACTTAGATTACTCCGTTGTCGGAAGTGATGAAGTACAGATCCTTGAATGTAAAACAGCAGGGGAGCATGGAGCAAAGCTGTGGCGTGATGGCGTACCCCTTTATGTCTTGTGTCAGGTACAGCACCAATTAGCTGTGACAGGAAAACAGGCAGCCCATGTTTGTGTTTTGCTCTGTGGGCATGAAACCAAAATCTTTAAAGTCACTCGTTCTGAATCTGTGATTCAGCACATCATTAATGCAGAACGTTACTTCTGGGAATGTGTGGAAAAGGATACACCACCATCTGTGGATGCGAGTGAATCGGCAGCCAAAGCCATTCAGCAGTTGTATCCAATGCATGTACCACTAACAGTTGAAGATCTATCACAGAATGAAACAGCCAATCTCATGTTCGATAAGCTGATCAAACTGAAAGAAGAGATTCAGCATAAGCAAGAACGCTTCTATCAACTCAAGCATCAAATCCAAATGATGATGAAGGATGCAGAGCGTGCCACGTTTAGTCGTGGTTCAGTAGTGTGGAAGAAAGCCAATGATAGTGTCAGTTTGGATACCAAAGCACTGCTTAAGCATCAGCCTGATCTTATTGATCAATACCCATTGAAAAGACAGGGCAGTCGTCGCTTCAACATCTATATCGATTAAGCCCATCTCATTCACTTCATCAAAAATGCACAAAAATCGCTCCCCGCTCTCTACATCATGTATAGAGAGCAAATCGGTCGCGATCTTTGCAGCTAAAACTCAGCTTTTTAACATTTGGATAACTTATTTGGTCCGTGTTCTGACCTACATAGAAGCACCCAAATCTGTAAGGAATTAAATATAGGAGTATCACCATGATCAAAGGTCTAGCGATCACACCGCCTACACTTGGACGTATCAGTATTGGTCGAATCGTGGAAAAGAATGGCAAACGTCTACCTGAAAAAGATGATCAATTCACCATAACCTCGCAAATCCAAAATAAAGAAGGATGGGTCAAGCACCCATTAGATGAACAGCTTCGAGCGAATGCTCCGAATCAGAAACTCCGTTCAATCCCTGTCCGCATGATCTTTAATGATCCTGATCTGAACTTACGCGCAGAATACATCTTATTTGATCGCCAGACTGGACGTCCTGTCTGTGTGGGTGATGGTCAAACTTGTCAGCGTTTAACCAACCAAGGTGTTGAACAGCATCCATGCCCTTCTCCTGATTTATGTCCTTTAGCTCAAGGTGGACACTGCAAACCATATGGACGTTTACATGTGAACTTAGATGAGTCGGATGAATTTGGCACATTCATTTTTAGAACCACAGGCTTTAACAGCATTCGGACTTTGGCAGCTCGACTGAGTTACTACCATGCAGCATCAAATGGTTTGCTTTCATGCTTGCCACTACAACTGACATTACGAGGTAAGAGTACAACGCAGAGTTATCGTCAGCCTGTGTATTATGTGGATTTAACATTAAGAGAGGGTGTGGATTTGCAGTCTGCGATTCACACTGCACATGAGATTGATCAGCAAAGTAAGCAGGCTGGATTCAATCAAGAGGCACTCGATCAGATGGCACGACAGGGCTTTGCTAATGCGAAATTTGAAATGGATATAGAGGAAGGATTGGATGTAGTAGAGGAGTTTTATCAGACAGAGGAGCAACAGCAGTCAGTTGTTAAAAATGAGTCTTTTAATATTCAACAGGGTTTAAAAGGCTCAGTGACTGCGTTGAATTGAATCGGACAGTGTAAAACCTTACGGGATTGCCGTATCTCATGAGCGAGTTGCTCGACATCATGAGATCGGAGTAAACACCATGAGTACATTTGTAGGACAAACATTCCAAATGAACCAACTGATTAGTATCAAGCAGGTCGTAGAGTTAGTTGGCGTTGGACGTTCAACCATCTATGAAATGATGGATGAGAACTCACCCTACTACGATCCGACCTTTCCAAAGAAAGTCAAAATCACCCAAAACCGTATCGGTTGGTCAGCTTATGAGATCCATCAATGGATTGAAAGTAAGTTGGCAAGCCGTGAATAGAAAGGGAGCTTTCGCTCCCTTATTTTTCCTGTGAAACATTTTGATTAGAATATTCGATATATGCTTGTTTACAAATATCTTTAGCTATTATTCCTAAATATGTGCATAGGTCTAGATAAGTATATTTTTTAATATCTGTAGGCATCTTATCTATAGATAAATCATCATATTTACTTTGGTAAATATAATAGTGAAGTAAAAGTTTTTGAGATTCTTTTAGTTTTAGAAAAGATTCCAATACTTTGTTTTCGGTATCAGATACAGCGACTTCAATTCCCTTTATTGAAGCTAAATAGCCCACATACTCCCAATCATTCTTTAAATTTATGTCTTTGTTATTTTGACAGTAATTTGAATTTTTGAAACTTTCTATAGATATTTCGATAATTTGGTTCTTAATATCATTTTCATAATCTATGGCTATAATTTTAAAATCATTAGAAATTCTATTAAAATTTTCTTTTTGGGTGGCTGCTTCGAATTGTGAGAAATACCACTCATAAGCTTTATGGTGATTTCCAAATAATTCTAAAAATAAAATAAATTCTGGAGTAAGAAGATAAATATTTTTTTCTATTTCATAATAATCATTGGAAAGTGATAAGTCAGATGTATTATTTATTAAAGTAATAATATTGATAATATGATTTATATTGGTTTGTAGAAGTATTTTAAGAGTTCTATATTTTTCATCAGAATCTAAATTTATATCTTTAATAATATTTAAGTTATATGTTTCTAATTCTAAAGGGTGCTCATATTCAATAATGTCTTTATGTATGCAATCTCTCAATATATATATTGTTTCTGTATTGATATTAAATTTCACACTTATAAGAGATGGATCTAAGAAAACTCCAAAAGCACGTCTGAACGCGAGTGTTAGATCAGTAGTATCCATTAACTCAGGAGAAATGTTCATGCAATCATAAATTTTTCGGCAGCTTGCTGTATTACGAGCTAATCGAAGCTCATTTTTGATGCGTCCTAAGTCTTCAGTTATCCAATCAAAATCTGCCATATGAGAACCTGTTCTTTATTAAAGTAGAATTAAATTTTACGCAAAGCAGTCTGAGCGCATGAGTAGATTCATTAGACCAAATTTCGCGACATAATTTGGCGTATAAGCCTAAAGAAGCCAATATACACACTGCCCAACTATTTGAAAATAGTGTTAAATTGGCGACATATATAATGATAGTTTTAGGTCTAAACATGGATCATTCAGTTCACAATAAATTGGTTTCTTTCATTTGGTCTATTGCGGATGATTGTCTACGCGATGTGTATGTACGTGGTAAGTACCGTGACATCATTTTACCGATGGTCGTGTTACGTCGTTTAGATACTTTATTAGAACCAACCAAAGCTGCAATTTTAGCTGAAGTTCAGGATCAACAAGCTGAACCTGATTTTGTTGAATTAGATGATTTACCACTCCGTCATATTTCAGGCTATGTCTTTTATAACAGCTCACAATGGACGCTCAAAAGCTTATTTGAAACAGCGACTAATAATCAGCAAATTCTATTGGCAAACTTTGAAGACTACTTACGTGGCTTCAGCGATAACGTTAAAGAAATTATCGATTGCTTTAACTTATTTGCTCAAATCCGCCACATGGCAAGCAAAGATGTATTGTTGGATGTATTGGAAAAATTTGTATCTCCATACATCAACCTCAGCCCATTTGAAACGCAAGATCCAAATGGCTATAAGCTCGGGGGGTTGTCTAACCTCGGTATGGGATATGTATTTGAGGAACTCATTCGTAAATTTAACGAAGAAAATAATGAAGAGGCAGGTGAGCACTTTACCCCACGTGAAGTGATTGACCTGATGACGCATTTGGTCTTTGACCCAATCAAAGACCGTATTCCGTATGCCTTGTCTGTCTATGATCCTGCCTGTGGTAGTGGAGGTATGCTCACTGAAGCACAAAACTTTATTGAAGAGCGTTATAGCGATGAAGATCGTGACATCTTCCTTTACGGAAAAGAGATTAACGACGAAACCTATGCCATCTGTAAATCTGACATGATGATTAAGGGCAATAACCCTGAAAACATACGTGTGGGTTCGACCTTGGCAAGTGATGAGTTTGCCTCAAAACGTTTTGACTTTATGTTGTCAAATCCTCCGTATGGTAAAAGCTGGGCATCAGATCAAAAATACATTGTCGAAGATAAAAAAGTCATCGACCCACGTTTTAGAGTCGAGCTTAAAAACTATTGGGGTGAACTGAAAGAAGAAGATGCAACGCCACGTTCGAGCGATGGTCAGCTTTTATTCCTCATGGAAATGGTCAGTAAGATGAGCTCGCCTGAGCAAAATGGTATTGGTAGCCGTATTGCTTCTGTCCATAATGGTTCAAGTTTATTTACAGGTGATGCAGGTGGCGGCGAATCCAACATTCGTCGTTATATCATCGAAAATGATTTGCTGAATGCCATCATTCAATTGCCAAACAACTTGTTCTATAACACGGGTATTACCACTTATATTTGGTTGTTATCCAATAACAAGCCTGAGTCACGTAAAGGCAAAGTACAACTGATT
Organism: Acinetobacter sp. 22323; assembly: GCF_052044895.1. Taxonomy (NCBI): domain Bacteria; kingdom Pseudomonadati; phylum Pseudomonadota; class Gammaproteobacteria; order Moraxellales; family Moraxellaceae; genus Acinetobacter; species Acinetobacter sp. 22323. The sequence goes on from NZ_JBQEOL010000001.1 coordinate 10,181, forward strand.
GATGCAAGTTTGCTTTACCGTAAGTTACGTAAAAACTTAGGACAAAAGAACTGTGAGTTTGCACCTGAGCATCTTGAGGAAATTTTAAATGTGTACCTCAATGGGCAAGATGTTGAGCGTGGTTTAGATGCCAATAATGATCCAATTGGATTAGCCTCTAAGGTCTTTAATAATAGTGATTTTGGCTATTATAAAGTCAATATCGAACGTCCTGATCGTCGTAAAGCGCAGTTTAGTTTGGAGCGTTTACAGCCATTACGTTTTGATAAATCCTTGCTTGAGCCAATGGAATATATGTTTGCTGAATATGGCGATGCGCTGTACCAAGCAGGCAAGCTCAAAGAAGTGGAAAAAGACGTTTTAGATTGGTGTGAGAAGCAAGAGATCAGCTTAAATACCAAAGCAAAAGCCAAGCTGTTTGATATTAAGCATTGGACATCACTCAAGACGTTGTTTGAATCTGCTCAAGCAATTATGGCGCAAGTGGGTGAAGCGGAATCAAGTGACTTTAATGTGTTTAAAGACAACGTAGATAAAGCAATTAAATCCCTTGATTTAAAACTATCTGCATCTGAAAAGAACAGCATTTTAAATGCCGTGAGCTGGTATGACGAAACCGCTGAGAAAGTGCTGAAGAAAGTCGTGAAGTTGAATGGCGATAAGTTGGCTGAGCTACTTGAGCATTTAGGCTGTGAAGAATCTGATTTAGCTGACTTTGGTTATTTTGCAACAGGCAAAAAAGGTGAGTACATCACTTATGAAAGCAATGCAGATATCCGTGACAGCGAATCAGTGCCGTTAAATCAGCGTATTCACCAATATTTCTTAGATGAAGTAAAACCGCATGTGGATGAAGCATGGATTAATTTGGATTCGGTGAAAATTGGTTATGAGATCAGTTTTAATAAGTATTTCTACCAACATAAGCCGTTGCGTTCGCTTGAAGCTGTGGCTAAGAATATTTTAAGTCTTGAGAAACAAGCCGATGGTTTGATTGCACAGATTTTGGGTCTTTAAGGGGAAGCAGAATGTTTAATAAATATGATGCTTATAAAGATTCAGGTGTGGAAGCTTTAGGCGAGATACCTAATGATTGGGAAGTTTTAAGATTTCGAGATATTTGTGACTTTGGAAAAGGCTTAAACATTACTAAAGAAAACTTAGAAGATGTCGGAATTCCCTGTGTAAATTATGGTGAAGTCCATTCTAAATATGGTTTTGAGGTCAATCCTGAAGCTCACCAATTAAAATGTGTATCGGAAAGTTACTTGAAAAGTTCACCAAAATCTTTACTTAAATATGGTGACTTTGTATTTGCTGATACATCAGAAGATATTGATGGATCGGGAAATTTTACTTACTTGAATAGCCATCAGATGACCTTTGCTGGTTATCATACAGTCATTGTTCGACCTAAAAATAATATTAATGTTAGATTTTTGGCTTATGTGTTTGATTCATTAAGTTTTCGAAATCAAATTCGTAAAGCTGTTAAAGGTGTAAAAGTTTATAGCATTACTAAGTCGATTCTTAAAGACACGACTATTTGGTTACCTGATGTTGATTGTCAGCATGAAATATCACAATTTTTAGATACAAAGGTTGGTGAGCTGAACCAAGCTATTGCCATTAAAGAACAGCAAATTGCTTTACTGAATGAACGTAAGCAAATTGTGATTCAAAAAGCAGTGACGCAAGGTTTAAATCCAAATGTACCAACGATGGATTCGGGTGTGAAGTGGATTGGGCAGATTCCTGAGCATTGGGAAGTTGTCCGAGCTAAATTTTTATTTGATGAAGTTGATGAACGTTCATCTGAAGGGCAAGAAGAATTATTATCTGTTTCACATATGACAGGTGTAACGCCACGCTCTGAAAAAATTGTTTCTATGTTTATGGCTGAAGATTATTCAGGCTCTAAATTATGTAAAAAGAATGACTTAGTTATGAACATTATGTGGGCATGGATGGGGGCATTGGGGGTTTCTGCTTATGAAGGAATAGTGAGTCCGTCTTATGGTGTTTATAGACAGAAGAAACCTAATATCTTTAATGCTCAATATTTAGAGTATCTATTGAAAACCACTAAATATATTGAACATTACAATCGTGTATCCACTGGCTTACATTCGTCACGACTCCGATTTTATGGGCATATGTTCTTCAATATGAAAATTGGTTTTCCATCATTTGAAGAGCAGAATGAAATTATTGAAGCGATTAATGAGCAATCTATAAAAATTGATTTAGCTCTTAACAATCTAACAGCACAAATTGAAAAGCTTAAAGAATATAAAACCACACTCATTAATGATGCTGTTACAGGCAAAATTAAAGTGGCATAAATCTTCATATAGCTTTTAAAAAATTATAAACCGCCAATGCAGAGCGTAGAGGAATACTTGTGAACAAAAATTTAAACGAACTGGCTTTAGAAAAAAATATCGAACGTGCATTGGTCGGTATCTGTAAAGAAGACCTTGCTCAAGGCATCGCTCAAGCCCATACGGGTTTGGGCTATGTCATCGGGCATGTGTCCGACTTTAATGAAGACTATGCCATTGATGAAAAACTGTTTTTTCAATTTTTAGAAAGCACTCAAAAAGATAGCTTAGATGCCTACAAAGCCTATAATAAAAACGACTGGAAACAAAAAATTCTAGGACGTTTTGACAAGCTCATTAAAAAACATGGCATTGCCTATATGCTCAAAAAAGGCATGGCACTTGATGAGCAACATTTTCATTTTATGTACCCATGCCCATTGGCAAGCAGTAGCCAATCGGTTAAACAAAATTTTGCGTCTAATATTTTTAGCGTGACACGACAAGTGCAGTATTCACTCAAAAACCGTCGTGAAGAAATTGATATGGTCATCTTCCTTAATGGTTTGCCATTGGTGACGATGGAACTTAAAAATGCATGGACAAATCAAACAGCACGTTATCACGGTCAAAAACAATATCGTGAAGATCGTGACCCAACACAGTCATTGCTTACGCCTGCACGTTGCTTGGTGCATTTTGCTGTCGATACCGATGAAGTCTATATGACCACCAAATTAGAAGGTAAAAAGACCTACTTCTTACCATTTAACAAAGGTACAGCATCAGGTGGGCAAGGTAATCCTGTTAATCCAAACGGATATAAAACGGCATACTTGTGGGAAGAAATCTTTGCCAAAGAAAGCTTGGTTAATATTGTTCAACACTTTGTCCGTTTAGACGGTAAAGATTCAGATCAACTCAGCAAACGCACCTTGTTTTTCCCACGTTATCATCAACTTGATGTGGTGCGTAAAATCATTCGTGATGTGTCACAACACGGTGTGGGCAAACCGTATCTGATTCAGCACTCGGCAGGTTCGGGTAAATCGAACTCGATTACTTGGGCAGCCTTTCAATTGATTGAAGCATACCCAAACAATGCATTAGCAGCAGGCAAACGAGCATTGCATCAGCCTTTGTTTGATTCGGTAATTGTGGTGACAGACCGTAAAATCTTAGATAAACAACTGCGCGATAATATTAAAGATTTTTCGGAAATCAAAAACATTATTGCCCCTGCAATGAACAGTGCAGAGCTAAAAAGTGCTTTAGAAACGGGTAAAAAAATTATTATCACCACTATTCAAAAGTTCCGTATCATTTGGGATAGCGTGACTGATCTAAGTGATAAAAATTTTGCCATTATTATTGATGAAGCACATAGCTCACAGTCAGGTGAAGCGCATAACAGCATGAATCGAGCAATGGGCAATGAAGCCTTAAAAAATGCTGATGATGTTCAGGACATGCTTGTGGCAATGATGACCACACGTAAAAAGCGTGAAAATGTATCGTACTTTGCTTTTACTGCAACGCCTAAAAACACCACATTAGAAAAGTTTGGTCAACTAGATGTTGCGACAGGCAAATATGTACCATTTCATCTATACAGTATGAAACAAGCCATTGAAGAAGGCTTTATTTTAGATGTGTTGGCAAACTATACGACATATAAGAGCTTTTATGAGATTCAAAAGTCGATTGAAGACAATCCAATGTTTGAATCGAAAAAAGCACAACGTATTTTAAGAGCCTATGTGGAAGCGTCGCAACAATCGATTGATGCGAAAGCCAGTATTATGCTGGAGCATTTCATTGATAATGTAGTCAATAAGAAAAAACTCAAAGGCGTAGCAAAGGGCATGGTCGTGACTCAAAGCATTGAAGCTGCGATCCGCTATTACTTGTCACTTAAAAAATTGCTAGAGCAAAAAAATAAACCATTTAACATCATGATTGCATTTTCAGGTGAGAAAGAAGTTGATGGTAAAACCTATACTGAAGAATCGTTGAATGGCTTTAATGACACAAAAACAAAAGAAAAGTTTGATCTAGATGAAAACCGCATTTTGGTTGTAGCAAACAAATATCTGACTGGTTTTGATCAGCCTAAACTGACCACGATGTATATTGATAAAAAGCTCACAGGCGTACTATGTGTACAGGCTTTGTCACGTTTAAACCGTGCTGCGCCTAAATACAACAAACGCACAGAAGACTTGTTTATCTTAGATTTTTACAATGATGTTGATGATATTAAAAAAGCCTTTGATGATTTTTACACCTCGACTTCATTGTCTGAAGCAACAAATGTCAATGTACTGAATGACATTAAAACAGCATTAGATGACAAAGGCATTTACGAATTACATGAAGTGGTGAAGTTTAATGAACTGTTCTTTAGTAATGCGTCAGGCAGTGATCTAAGCCCAATCATTGATACAGTGGCAACACGTTTCGATGAAGAGAGAAAAGACTCTTGGGAACATGAGCAACGGGTTGATTTTAAAGTTAAGGCAAAACAGTTCGTTAAGATTTATGCTCAAGTCTCTTCCATCTCACGGTTTAATAACAAGGAGTGGGAGCAATTGTATTGGTTCTTAAAATTCCTTATTCCGAAACTGAATGTACAAGATGGACGCTTAAATGGTATTGATGACCTGTTGGAATCAGTCGATTTAAGTACTTATGCCTTGAAGCGTGAGCATATCAACAAGACCATTACGCTTGATGCCGAAGAAACGGTTTTAGATCCACAAAATCCAAACCCTCGTAATCCAAGCGAAGAAAATGATGATGAAACTTTAGATTCGATCGTTGCCAAGTTTAATGAAAAGTGGTTTCAGGATTGGAGTGCGACACCACAAGATCAACGGGTGATAATCATTGATTTGGTGAAACGTATTCAGCAGCATCAAAACTTTATGAAGAAGTATAAGCAGACGCAAGACCCACAGAACAGAGCATTGGTATTTAAAAAGATGCTCGATGAAATTATGGTAGTACAGCGTAAGAATATGGTGGACTTGTATAACCTTTACCGTAAAGATTCAGCATTCCAAGATACGTTTAGTCAGACCTTGGAAAACTTGATCGAGATGGAAGAGGTTTAGTTTTACTTACAGAAGCCATCATTAATGGTGACTTCTGTTTAGCCTAATTTATTTAAAAATATTTGAGGGGGATAGGTGAGAGAGTCAATAGCAAATGTTTTGGATGTAAGACCTAATTTAAAAGGCTCTGAAATAGCAGCAATTCTTGGATGGAATAAAAAAGAAATAAATTCATTCCTAGCGCAGCATTCTGATGTCTATATAAGAGATGAGTCTGATTTTACGTGGAATAATAAAAATCCGTTAAATGTTAAAGAAATAAAAATTGATTTTCCTTCCGGATGGATAGATGCGGAAGTATATGAAAATAAGGTTTTAGCGGGATGTGATTTTTTCAAGGATACGGCAAGGGTATCCTTTATCTTTAAAAAAAATACTAAATTATTATTGGAAGTTATTGCTAGATTTATCTCATTGATAAATCAGCTTAATGATTATGGCATTAAGGTTGTTGTAGATCTTGATAATTGTTCTGGAGCACATAGCTATTTGAATAGAAATGGTTTTTTTGATTTCACCAATAAAGGGATCATTGTCTTACCTAAACGACCTACTTATTCAACAGCACAACAATTTAAGGGAAATTGTCAGTCTTTAGTTGAGTTTGGTGAAATTTGTCCACAGAGTGAAAATAAACAATTAAAAAGTGACTTGAGGACAAGTTTTATTGCGCAGACATCATCAGAATATGCGAATGTAGCCACTCTATTTTTTGCTGAATTTATTGGGAATGTCAGTGATCATAGTGAGTCTAAATTGAAGGGATTTGCTGGATTACAGCTATATAGTCCACCGAATTCAAAACAGCATATACAAGCTGTAATTTCTGATAGTGGTAGAGGAGTAGTGGCAACATTAAGGACGACTCTTAAACATAACTATCCAGATCTATATAAAAAATATCCTGAGGGCCAAGAAGAATCAGATATAGGTTTGGCATTGGAAGTTTTTTCAAAAGGAAGAATTACTCGGTTTGGTAAAAGTAGTGGTAGAGGATTAGGTTTTAAAAGTACAACTGATAATGCAAGTAGGTTTGATGCAAATCTAAGTATTAGGTTGAATAATTTTAGTATTCAATTGATCTATCGAAAAGGTGAGCTGATTAGTGAAGATATACTTAGAAATCTAACATATATACATGGCACACATATCTGTTTTGATTTTATAATTGACTGAAGCTGTTTAAACAGGTTAAATTTAACAGATGACTAAAAAAAATTTTATAGAGCTTAGAAAACTTGTTAACTCATCTGTTGCTTTTGGCAATCAAGAAGGGAGAGAGGTTTATCAAGCTATATCAATGTATATTGATGAACACCCTGAGTACTCTATTTTCGAGGTATCTTTACGAGGTATTGATGCTACAGATGCCTCTTTCCCGAGAGAAAGTATCGTATCACTGGCAAAAAATTTCCGTGGGGAAAAAGCTTTTTATTTAACAAATTTTAAGAACAAAGATTTAATAGATAATTGGCAATACGGTGCAGAGGCTAAAGAGCAACCTTTGTTAATTAAGCATGAAGACAAGCAGCTTTGGATAGGTCCAAAAGTTAATTCAGCAACACAAGAATTGCTAGATTTTATTTATGAACAACCAAAAGTTACAACCTCTTTGATTGCTAATCATTTTGATGTTTCTATTCCGAACGCAAGCATGAAGCTAAAAAAACTGTTTAATCAAGGTTATATCTTAGGTGAAAAAGAAACAGCATCTTCTGGTGGGCATGAGTTTGTTTATCGACCAATAAAAGATTAAATAATCTGATTAAACTGTTTGACTTAATCAGGTTTATTGGGTTATAGTCTTCAAAAGGGCGAAAAGCCCTTTTTGAAACCTTCTGATTAAACAGATTAAATTAAACAGAAATAAGGAGTTTAGCTATGGCTACAAATCCTCCATCAGGCGATGGACATCGTAATGGAATGGTTCGTGATCGTTCTCAAACACAAACCCCAAGTGGACATTGGGTTAAACGTGACACTGATACTGGGCGTTTTATGGATGTTAAGACATCTGATAAGACACCCTTTAAAGGTGTACGTAAAGAAAAATAAACCAGTAAATAATGCTCAATGGCTTTTCGAAGCCATTGAGTATCCTATTAAATTTTTGAATTAGAGGTTGTAATAATGGCGCGTAACCGTACTGTAAACTATGCTGTTGTTGATATTAAATTACTTCGAGAAGGTACAACAGTTGAAACTTATGTTGAGCTTTTTGAAGAACTTCGGAAAAATCCTAGACCGATTCCAATGGAACGTAATAACTATCTAAAATTTCGCTTTATAAAACCATTAAATGAAGAGAACTTGCTTAATGGTTTTAGTGGAGAAGTTTTTAAAAGTAATGGACTTACAAGTGATTGGTATGACGAAGAAAAAAATGAAAGGAATCGCCATAAAAATGTAGAGGAAAACTATATTCCATCTAATTTAAAAGCAAATCCAAGATTCTTTAAATTTATATTCTTTCCTTTACATCAAAAATTGGTTTGTGAAGTGAAGGACCCTGAAAATGAGATCCAAATTGGATTGCTTGAAAAGTTTTTAAAGAAGCTAATTATAACGGATAAATTGCAGGACAAATTTGGACGAATCATAGTTAGTACAGTCCCTGAAGTAATTTCAGCAGAAAAGATTATCAATTCGAAAACTTTAAAACGAATTCAAATCTGTTTAGAAAAGCCAGAAATAGGTGAGCAGTTCGATTCATCTCACAAAGTTATTTCTCATATGGTTGATATGAATACAGAGTCTTATATTCAGACATATATCGCAGGTAAAAATGATTTTTTAAACTTAAGCGATGAAGTAAAAGAGCTCATAAAGTTTGCTGCAGAGCATGGCATTATTGAATATAAGATCGAAAATCAAGAAGGGTTAATAGAAGATAAAAGTACTGCTGAATCTAACCCTTTAATTATTAGAGTTCAGTATGATCCAGATGAAACAGATCAACATTATTTGATCCAAGCTAAAGCATTGGAAATTGTAAGTAACATTAATTAGTGGTCAAATTCGAAGTAGTGAATAGAGTGGGGTGCTATTTCATCCCACAGGTTTAACTAGCCATTTGGAGTAGTAATCATTGGATGTAATCTTAAAATATTTACCTCTTATCATTTTTATTTACCCAATTTTATCTTGGTTAGATAGCAGAAAACGCTTTACCCATAGTGCAAAATTTTATGCAGATAGGGCGGTATCTGTTAAAAAATATGAAGAAGAAATTAAGCGAGCTGATATCACTGATTATGAAAAGAGTGCCTTTGCACAGGCAATGATTGCCACTGAAAAACTAGGCTTTAAGGAAGTGAATATTCTTAAGCTAAAATCCCCTAATAACTTTTTTTCAATGGTCAATAAAATAAAAAAAATTAGACATAAGATAGAAGTTAAAAAATTTGGGCAGGAAGATGTATTCATTTCAATCGATAGATCTAAGGCATTAAAATTTAAACCAATAATTTATTTCCTTTTATACGTATCATCAGTACCAATTTTTATATCAAATACTCTCTTAACTTTGTTGTTTAAATATTTAGGATGGAACTTGTTTTTTGTCGATGAAAATACATATATTTTTTCTCAATTTGCTATCTTAATAGTTGGAGTCTTAGTAGCAATTATTTCTGCTATGAAATTCATCAATCATGAAGTTTTAATGTCACTTATTAAAGAGGATGTTGTTATGGCAAAAGAAGAATTCGAAAGAGTGGATGATGCTGAAGAGCATTCACAAGATAATTTGATCGAGCTTGGGTAAATCTGGGTTAAAGAACATGGACGTTCTTTAATAGTTACAATAGTTTCAATTGCTAGTTAAACTTCCACCACCTCTAAGATAAGTAAGCTTACTTTGTACTAACTCAAACTAGGTACAGTTTAAATCCTTTTAGTACAGTTCCAGAAAATAACTAAATAAAGCTTCAGTTCCTATAAGCTATCCCTTTATCAAAGGATAGCTTGAAAATTTGAGATATATTTTCATATAGGATTTACTTCCTAGAAGCTATTCAGTATGCTTTTCACGTTTCATTTTGATCTAACTTGCTATGTTGGCTAATAAGTTTGTTAAGCTTATCCTCGTATCAGTCCTGTTTTTGTTTGCTATAACAACTACGGGGATTTATACGTGGGCGCCTGTAATAGCAAAAAATCTAGACCATCATCATGAACTGAGTATTTCTGTAGAAACAGAAGATTCGAGTCAATGGTCATTAGCTCATCATGATGAAGTTCTGAGTACAGCAGATCAAGATAAAAAAAATCATAACTGGACAAGTTATGATGAACCCGCATTTCATCATTCAGTAAAGCCAATTCAAGCTGATGATCATTTCTCAATTGATCCAGTCTTTTTCCTTAGTTTTGCTTTACCTTTAATCCTCTTATTTTTAGGTTTATTTGAACGCCCAATTCGGTCTTTTAAACTTAGGAAAAGGATTAACTTTCTTTGTAATTCCTACGCATTTACCAAGACTCTCATTGTTCTAAGAAATTGATTTAACTATACAAAAATATTTTTCATTTTTTGTATAGGTATAGTCATGTCTAAAAAAAGTCAGGTAATTTTCGCCTGTGGCTTAGTCATCATTGCTCCGCAGTTATTTGCAGGAACAAATTATGCACAGTTACAGCAGCAAGCTATTGCAAATGATTCAGTTCTAAAAAGTTTGCAGCAATCTCAGCAGGCTTATGATGTAAATCAAAAATATGCTGGTCGGCTGAACAATCCAACTTTCAATGTCGAATTGGATAATCTAGGTAATTCCAAGCTTAAAGACTTGGATGGCCCAACGGCATTCATGGGTTTGTCCCAAGAAATTCCGTTGAATAATAAACTTGCCTTGCGTAAGCAATTAGCGGGTTTGCAAGGAAATAATAACCAATTTGAGATTACTCAACGACAAGCAGAGTTAAAAGCCGATTTTCGAATCTGCATGTCTAATTGGTATGCAGCTTCTCAGCGAGCAGAAATTTATGCTGCAGAGAGCAAGCTGAGTGCAAGACAAGCAACAGTTCTAAATGAAAAGCTAAAGTATGGACGGGTGATTCCATCTGATGTTCAGCTTAATTCGGCTTTATCTGTTGAGTCTAAACTGCGTTATCAAAATGAATTGAAAAAGGTTCAGTTTCAGAAAAATCTCTGTTCAAAATTTGCTTTTGATTTGCCAGCCAATGCTATTGATGTTCCTTTAACGATTAACTTCACCGACAAGGTGAGCTTATCTGAACAGCAGGCATTGCTCAAAAAGCAGCAGGCAAAAACTCAATTTGAATTAGCAAAAAAAGAAGCGGTTCCTGACATCACGCTTGGCGTTGGTGTGCGTAATTATCAAGAAACCGATGACAAAGTTTTTTTGATTTCCACATCAATTCCGCTTTCGATATTCAACCGTAATACCGGCAATATTGCACTCGCACAAGCACAGCAAACCAATGCGGAAACGCGTTCAGAATTAATCAATCGAAACTCAAAGATTGAATTGGATAACAAATCTATTGAGGTGTCCAGTTTGATTGATGCAATCAAGCAATATGACCAATCTGTTTTACCTGCAACAAAAGAAAGTTTACGCATTGCAGAAATGGGTTATCAGGCAGGAAAAATTTCATTATTGGAATTTAATAGCATTAAACAAGTTTGGTTAGACAAACATCTCGCTCGATTTGATCTGTGGTTGGCTTTGCAAAATCAGATTGCAGAAGTTGAACGAAATTATGTAACGAATTTAGATCAAGAATAAGGGCAGAGAACATGAATAAACCAAAGAATACGGTCATTGCTACAGGCGTTATGGCTTTACTTGTCATGTTGTGTGCTCTGGCTTGGTACAAAACAGGAAACAAATCACAGACGTCTTCAGCACATGGTGAAGCTGTCGAAGAAAAAGCTGCTGTCGCAGGCGATGAAAAAGGTCCACATGGTGGACGCTTATATCGTGATGGAGACTTTTCGGCAGAGGTAAAAATTTTTGAAGAAGGTGTAGAGCCGCATTTACGTGTCTATGGCTACTACAAAGATCAGCCTTTAAAGCCGAGTGAGATTAACGCGAATATTTTTATTAAGCGTTTAGATGCTGAGCAAACCATTCGCTTCAAACCTGAAAGTGATTACTTGATTGGCGATGAAATTGTTTATGAACCGCATTCGTTCTTGATGGTGATTAATGTTGATTATCAAGGCAAGAAACACAGCTGGAAATGGGAGACCAAAGAAGGCCGTGTAACCATGTTGGATAGCAGTATCAAAAGCAGTGGCTTAGAACTTCTTAAAGTTGAACCTATGACGTTTGAGAATGCGCTTGAGCTTAAAGGCGAGCTTAAATTCCCAGACAATTTTGAAAGTTTCATTACACCTAAAGCAAGCGGAACACTCATCAAAACCTATCGCACTATTGGTGATAAAGTCAGCCAAGGTGATCTGTTAGCAACTGTTCAAAGCCAAGATCTGATCCGCTTAAATGCTGAGCGATCCATTGCATTAGATAATTTGCAATTTTCACGCAAAAAAATGGAACAGGAACGCGCATTATTTCAAAAACGCGTATCGCCTGAAATTGACTACATCAACGCAAAACGTGAATATGATGATGCACAGACTCGTGCAAATGAGCTGAATAGCTTAATCCGCTCTTACGGTGGTTCAGGAAATGGGACGATTGAAGTTAGAGCAGCAATGTCGGGCACAGTTTTACAAGTGCTTGCTGCTGTGGGTTCAAATGTAACACCAGCTTCACCACTCTTTAAAATTGCCAATACTTCACAGTTGCTTGCAGTGGTCAATGTACCTGCGGATAAATTAAATGCGATTAATCCAAATGCAAAAGTAACAGTTAAACCTCAAGTACAGGAAAGTACGGAGGAAGCACTGGGTAAGATTAAATACATTAGTGATGTGATTGATCCTAAAACACGTACTGCTCAAGTCTTTATTGAGATTGCGAACCAATTCAAATGGCGTTCTGGTCAGCTTGTTACCGCACAAATATTCGAAAATCAAAGTACGAAAGCAATGGTTGTGCGTGAAGATGCATTACAAAACTTCCGTGATTGGGATGTGGTATTTATCCGTGTAGGCAATGACTTTGAAGCACGTCCTTTAGAACTAGGCGATAAATATAATGGTTTTGTCGAGGTGAAATCTGGTCTTAAAGCAGGTCAGGTGTATGCAGCAGGCAATTCCTACTTATTAAAAGCAGAGCTGGGTAAATCTGGCGCTACTCATGATCACTAAGGGGTAGCGACTATGTTTGATCAAATTGTTAAGCTCTCGATCAAGAATAGATGGCTTGTACTGATTGTCTTTCTGTTTATCGGTGCATTTGGCGTTTATAACTATTTTAAACTGCCGATTGATGCTGTGCCTGACATTACCAATGTACAAGTCCAAATCAATAGTGAAGCGCAAGGCTTATCTCCAATGGAGATGGAGTCACAAGTGACCTATCCAATTGAAACGGCTTTGGCTGGTATTCCTAATCTGGAATACACACGTTCTGTATCGAGATATGGCTTATCTCAGGTTACGGCGATTTTCAAGGAAGGCACGGATATCTATTTTGCTCGTCAACTTGTAAATGAAAAGTTGCAAGGGGTTACTCCAACACTTCCGACTGGCATATCGACTTCAATGGGGCCTGTTTCAACAGGGCTTGGCGAAATCTTTATGTACACTGTTGAGAACGCAAAAGATAATCCAAATCCATTATCACCCACTGAATTAAGAACTCTGCAAGATTGGGTGATTAAACCACAGCTTCGAAATGTTGAAGGTGTGAATGAAATCAATACGATTGGCGGTTATTTAAAACAATTCGTGGTGCAGCCTGATTATGCGTATTTACGCAGCATTGGCTTAGATCAGCAGGATATCTTGGATGCTATTTCTAAAAATAGCATGAACAAAGGGTCTGGTTATATTGAGAAGAATGGTGAGCAGTATTTGATTCGCTCAGATTCTCAAATTAACTCGATTGAGCAAATTCAAAATATCCCAATTACCACAAGCAGCGGTTACATTCTTCGATTGAAGGATGTGGCAAAAATATCGATTGGTCACGAGTTACGTACAGGTGCAGCAACTAAAGATGGGCAAGAAATTGTCTTAGGTACTGCATTTATGCTGATTGGTGAAAACTCGCGAAATGTTGCTCATGCGGTAGATCAAAAGTTACAAAAAGTCCAAGAGTCATTGCCAGAAGGTGTTGAGGCGAAAGCCGTTTATAACCGTACAACTTTGGTTGATGCAACAATCGACACAGTAAAGAAAAACCTTCTTGAAGGTGCAATTCTCGTTATTGTCGTTCTCTTCTTATTCCTTGGACATTTCCGTGCAGCACTCATTACTGCGATGGTGATTCCTTTATCTATGCTCATGACCATTACAGGCATGGTGAATCAACGAATCAGTGCAAACTTAATGAGTTTAGGTGCGCTCGATTTCGGGATCATTGTCGATGGTGCTGTCGTTATTGTTGAAGCTTCACTTGCAAAATTAGCGATGAAACAAAAAGAGTTAGGCCGGATTCTGACGCGTAAAGAACGTTTTATTACCGTATTTGAAGCAACTAGGGAATCTCGAAAAGCCATTCTTTATGGTCAATTGATCATTATCTTAGTGTATCTGCCTGTCATGACGCTTACTGGTGTTGAAGGCAAGATGTTTACACCGATGGCAGCTACAGTTGTTATGGCTCTCGTGGCTGCAATGGTTCTTTCGATTACTTTTGTTCCTGCAATGGTGGCTTTAGTCACGACAGGTGAAATTAAGGAAGAGGAATCTAAGATTGTTCATTTCATTAAGAAAGTCTATAGCCCAATTTTAGATTGGTCATTGAGTCATCGTTATAAGCTGATCGCATTCGTCGCTATTTTCTTTGTATTCAGTGCAAGCCTTTCAACTCGCTTAGGCTCTGAATTTATTCCCTCATTAGATGAAGGTGATGTGGCATTACATGCGCTTCGAATTCCCGGCACGTCTTTAACTCAAGCTGTTGAAATGCAATATGCGCTTGAAAAAGAAATCGTCAAAATTCCTGAAGTTAAAACGATGTTTGCTAAAGTGGGTACAGCTGAAATTGCGACTGACCCAGTTCCACCAAACGTGGCAGATAACTTTGTCATGTTAAAACCACGCAGCGAATGGCCTGACCCTGACAAAGAAAAATCAGCTGTTGTTGCCGATATTGAACGTGTGGCAAAAGGCGTTTATGGAAACAACTATGAGTTCACTCAGCCGATTCAAATGCGTTTTAACGAGCTGATTTCAGGTGTTCGTACAGATGTTGCAGTGAAGATTTATGGTGATGATTTAGATCAGTTGCTTGAATCAGCAAATGCTGCAGCGAAAATTTTAGAAGGTGTGAGTGGTACAGCTGACTTAAAAGTTGAACAGCTGAGTGGACTGCCAACGGTATCTGTTGAGCTTAAAAAGGACATGATCGCCAACTACGGTCTTGATGCTGAAGATGTGCAAAAGCAAGTATCCAGTCTGATTACGGGGCAAACAGCAGGTAAGGTTTTTGAGGGAGATCGTAAGTTCGATATTGTGGTTCGAATGGATCAGAACTCCGTTACGGACTTAGACAAGCTTTATCAAGTTCCAGTGAATTTGCCTAATGGTTCAAGTGTACTTTTATCTGAACTAATCGAATTGAAGAATGTTCAGGGGCCAAACCAAATCTCACGTGAAAACGGTAAACGCCGAATTGTAATTACTGCCAATGTTCGTGGTACGGATATCGGAAGTTATATCGCAGAAGCCCAATCTAAACTCAATGCTGACTTTAAATTACCTGAAGGCTATTGGCTGACATGGGGCGGTACATTTGAACAAATGGAATCAGCTTCAAATCGTCTAATGATTGTTGTCCCTCTGGCTTTGATCTTAATTTTTGCCATGATTTATATGGCATTAGGAAATGTCAGAAATAGCGTGCTGGTCTTTACGGGCGTGCCATTTGCATTAACGGGCGGTGTGATTGCCTTAGCTTTACGTGATATCCCATTCTCTATCTCAGCAGCCGTTGGTTTTATTGCACTGTCGGGTGTTGCTGTACTGAATGGCTTAGTTCTAGTGTCTGCAATTCAGAGATTGAGAGATCAAGGTGAAGGATTACTTGAAGCTGTTAGACACGGTGCATTGGAACGACTTCGCCCAGTATTAATTACGGCTTTAGTGGCATCTTTAGGTTTCATCCCTATGGCATTGAATGTTGGGATTGGCTCTGAAGTGCAACGACCAATTGCGACTGTTGTGATTGGCGGAATCTTATCTTCGACCTTATTGACGTTGATTATTTTGCCTACGCTATACGTTTGGTTTAACCAAGGACGTAAAAAGCAATCAGATGATTTTTCTGAGCAGCAAGAAGCCTAGGTGAAAATGCAATGATAGGCATAGTGAGAGATAGAAAGTTTAGAAATTTGATGATGTGGTTCGTCTGCATCATCAGTCTTGCACTATGCCTGCATTTTAATACGCACAATGCAGAGACTGCATACCAAGAACATACGGTTTATGAATTTGAAGGTGTACATTTTCATGATGTGCATCAAAAGCAAAACCATATTCATCATGATAATTTTCATGAGCATTTTGGTGAATATCAGTCTGGTCAATCGATAACTTTGTTATTTACTTTCACCTTTATTTTGATCCTGGATAGAGTGAAAAATTATCTCTATCTGATGATCAGCCGTATTTTCAAACCTCCCAAAACATCGCTAGAAACTTTTCTTTTTAGTTAACTTTGGAGTTTGATTTACATGCAATTTATTTTTTTACAATGGGTGAGACTCAAGGCATTTTTAAAGTTATTGATTACTTTAAGTGCAGTTTTGATGAGTTCTGCACTTTTTGCCCATGGCGTGGCGGAAGGTGACAAAGGCTATATTCAAGAAATTTATGGGGTACACATCATTCCCTTTATTTACCTTGGTGCAAAGCACATGGTTACAGGTTATGACCATTTGCTGTTCCTCGTCGGGATTATCTTTTTCTTATATCGCATGAAAGATATTGGCTTATATGTCAGCCTTTTTGCGATTGGTCACTCTGTGACAATGCTGATTGGGGTGTATTACAACATTTCCATGAATGCATACATTATTGATGCAATTATTGGTTTTTCTATTGTTTATAAAGCTTTGGATAATTTAGGTGCATATCAGCGTTGGTTTGGTTTCCAGCCCAACACTAAAGCAGCGACGTTAATTTTTGGTCTGATTCATGGCTTCGGTTTAGCGGTAAAAATTCAAGAGTATGAAGTTCCGGCAGATGGTCTATTGGCAAACCTCATTGCATTTAATGTCGGGGTAGAGCTTGGTCAATTTATGGCTTTAGCGATGATTTTGCTGTTGATGACAATGTGGCGAAAAACGCCGTATTTCTTCAAAACAGCTTATCAAAGCAACTTTTTTTTAATGTTCCTCGGCTTTTTACTTGTGGGCTTTCAGCTTACTGGCTTCGTTACTCAATAAGGATTTTCAAATATGTACAACGCTCAAATTCCACAAGATGTTGAATTCCCTTCTGCAAAGAAACTTGTTAAATCAACCATTATCGCTGCAGTGAGTGCTGCAGTTGTCTTAGTTACAGTTGTTATGCCAGCTGAATACAATATTGATCCTACTGGGGTTGGTAAAGTTCTAGGCTTAACAACGATGGGTGAAATTAAGCAATCTTTGGCTCAAGAGTCTGAAAATGGTATGGGAGAGGCAGTTTCAAACACGATATCGAGTGAAGTTGCAAGTGACCCCAATATTCAATCATCTATGCCAATTGGTGAAGCAGAAAAAATGCTAATGCCTGCAATTCAAAAGCAGCAAATGACAGTTGAGTTGAAGCCCGGACAAGCCACTGAAATTAAGTTGGCGATGCCGGAAAGTGCTAGCGTGAATTTTAAATGGACAACATCAGGCGGTGGTCTAAATTATGACACGCATGGTGATCCAGTGAACGCTCCCAAGGGCTTTTACCATGGATATGGCAAAGGACGTAATGAAACTCAGCAAACAGGTACATTAAAAGCAGCTTTTGATGGTAAGCATGGCTGGTTCTGGCGTAATAGAACTGAAAGTCCTGTTTCAGTGACATTGGAAGTTGAAGGCCAATTCAGTGATATGAAGAAAGTCTTTTAAGCTTTAAAAAATCTCCTTGGAATAAAATCCAAGGAGATTTTAATTGGCATTGATTTTAGAAATAAAAATTAGGTTCTAAAAGGAGTCCCTAAAATGCTAGAAGTTTTAAAAAATACAACGTATAGGCATTTGTTCTTAGCTCAAGTCATTGCACTTATTGGAACAGGGCTGATCACTATTGCTTTGGCTTTACAGGCGTATGATATTGCTAAAGGGGAGGCTGCTCAGGTCTTAGGCATAGCATTGGCGATAAAGATGATTGCTTATATTGGGGTAGCACCTATTGCTTCAGCATTTGCAGAAAGGCTGCCACGTAAAAAAGTTTTAGTGGGGTTAGATATCATCCGTGCTTTAACTGCTTTATGCCTGCCTTTTGTGACCCAAATTTGGCAAATCTATATTCTAATTTTTATTCTGCAATCTGCATCAGCTGCATTCACACCTACTTTTCAGGCCATGATTCCTGATGTGTTGCCTGATGAAAAAGACTATACCAATGCTTTGTCCCTTTCACGTTTGGCTTATGACTTAGAAAATATCATCAGTCCGATGTTGGCAGGATTTTTACTTGGATTTATAAGCTATCACAATCTATTTTTAGGAACGGTGATTGGCTTTATTGGTTCAGCACTTTTTGTTGTCAGTGCAAAATTGCCTGTTGCTAAAGTACCTGAATTTAAAGGAGTGTATTACAGAATAAAGCAGGGGACAAAAATTTATTTTAATACCCCGCGTTTAAAGGCACTCCTAGCGTTAAACCTTGCGATTGCTTCAGCCAGTGCTGTGGTGATTGTAAATACGGTTGTACTCGTTCAATCAACCTTTAAGCTAAATGAACATGCCACCACTTGGGCCTTTGGCTTGTTTGGCTTAGGGTCTATGCTCTCGGCATTTATATTGCCTAATATTCTGGATAAATTTAACGATCGAGCTGTGATGTTGAGCGGCACAGCTGTATTAGTCGTTGGCTTGTTCTGTGGGTTTTTTATTAACTCATACAACGGACTATTAGCTTTATGGTTTGCTTTGGGAATAGGTTACTCAGTATCTCAAACGCCTACAGGTCGGTTAATTCGTAAATCTGCATCTAGTGAAAATAGAACTTCATTATTTGCCGCGCAGTTCGCTTTTTCACACGCATGCTGGTTAATTGCTTACCCTTTAGTAGGTTGGCTGAGTACCAATTTTGGAACACTCTTTACATTCGTGCCTATGGCGATTATTGCTCTAGTGGCAATGAGTATTGCTTTTATAATTTGGCCAAAACAGGATGAGTCCGTAATAGTACATTCACATGATGACTTACCTGCGGATCATGAACATCTACTCAGTCATAACCATGATGGAAAGCATTCACATGACTATGTAATAGATGAATACCATCAAAGATGGCCGAAATAAATGATGGCCTATGTTTTATTATTTTTAAGTGCATTTGGTGCAGCAATTGGGTATTTAATTTATTGGAAAATATCCTAATTTTTTGAAATTACGTTAAACTGATTTATGCAAGTAAAACAATTGATCAATTTAAAATAGGGGTTTAGCATGAAAGTTATGTTTTTTTGTTTAGTTGGATTGTTCGCAAGTTATGCGAATGCACATTCTGGTGGTACTAATTCAGCGGGATGTCATAACAGTAGTACTGGTGGGTATCACTGCCATTAATAAAAAAAGAGTTCTTAAGAACTCTTTTTTATTAAACCAATCGGGGGAGGAAGGTTTATAGTTTGATAGATATTCGAATTATTAAGCCTAAAATAATTTGGTTTTTTAGATTTAACGTAAGTTTTAAAAAAATATAATTAATAAGATAATACCAAGTGCAACACGGTACCAAGCGAAAACTCTCAGTGAATGTTTTTCTACAAATTTGACCAAAGCTTTTACAACAACAAGTGCAGCTATAAATGCAGCTATAAAGCCTATGACTATATTTAATATATTCTCTGAGGTTAATATTGATGCATTACGCATTAAGTCATATGTTGCCGCGCCTAACATTGTTGGCATAGCGAGAAAAAAGGAAAATTCTGTAGCAGCTTTACGTGATAAACCTGAGAGCATACCGCCAATTATCGTTGCTCCTGAACGAGAAGTGCCAGGAATCATTGCAAGGCATTGAGCAAAACCGACAAGAATAGCTTGTTTTATACTAATGTCAGTGGCTTCGAGTGTTTTTGGTTCAAACTTTCTTGCTTCTACTGCGAAAATAATCAATCCGCCAATAATAAGTGCGAAAGCTACGACTAATGGGCTAAACAATACTTGTTTGATGAAATCGACGGCTAATATACCAATGAGAACAGCAGGAAGAAAAGCAATAAAAACATTGATAGCAAAACGTCTAGCATGAGTATCACCAGAGAAAAAACCTTTTACTAAGTCGATTATCTTTTGACGGTAAAGCCAGCAAACAGCAAGAATAGCACCTAGCTGAATGACGACCTCAAATACACGGCCTGAGTCGGATTGAAAATCAATTAAATGCCCAAAAAGAATTAAATGTCCTGTACTTGATATTGGTAGAAATTCTGTTAAACCCTCAATCATTCCTAAAAATAATGCTTTTAAAAGTTCTAGATTTTCCATAAGTAAAAATAATCATGAATGGTTGGAATCTTTTAAGGCATTTCAAACTTTATATAAATGTATCTATGCAAATTTTTACGCAAATTTTACGCGCTATACATATTTCTGAATAGAGATTTTACGGGCGGCTTTTAGATACTAAATCATGGAAATTTATCCATGCTTAGGATGGAAAAGATGAGTGCTAAATTTAAAGCGCATCAAAAAATGTCGTATCAAAACAACTGCGCCATACATGAGGCGATGCAACTTAGAGAGATAAAAAAAAGTGTATTTGCTTTCCATTTTAAGGGGAGTAAAAACTGATGTTAGTATTTATTCTGCTTATCATGAACGTTGTCGCCCTTGCTTATCCGCTTGGTAAATATTTAGCAGCAGTTATGCAAAATCAAACAATGCGAATTGATCCACTTTTCAATTGGATTGAAAAACCGATATATATACTGTTGGGTACGAACCCTAAATTGGGGATGAGTGTCAAAACGTATACCCTAAGTTTTGTACTGAGTTGCATGGTGTTGGGTGGCTTTACTTGGGTTTTATTTATGACTCAAGCGAACTTACCGCTGAACCCCAATCAGGCTCCAAATATGTCGTGGGATTTAGCCCTTCACACCATGATTTCGTTTTTAACCAATACAAATCAGCAGCATTATTCCGGACAGGCTCAGTTGTCGTATTTGTCACAAATGGTGGGTATTGTTGGTTTGCAAATCATTACTCCCATGATGGGGCTAGCAATGGTTGTTGCTACGGTTCGCGCATTATTTTATAAGCAATCCGTTCCGCTGAATATTGAAAAAAACACAACTTCGGGGACTCCATTACAAGGTGTGAATGTCGGTAATTATTGGGCAGATGTCATTCGTCCAACCTTCAGATTTTTAATACCGCTATGCATGGTATGGTCACTTTTACTGACTAGCCAAGGTGTTCCATCAACATTTCAAGGCGGCCCAGAAGTTCAAGTCCTAGACCAAACTGCAGAATTACATACGCAAAAAATTCCATTGGGGCCAGTAGCACCAATGGTTGCGGTTAAACAATTAGGAAGTAATGGCGGGGGCTGGTATGGGCCTAATAGCAGCGTGCCTTTAGAGAATCCAACGCCATTATCTAATTTCCTAGAAATGTTGGCTATTTTACTCATTCCAGTTTCAGTTATTTTTATGCTGGGCTTTTTTACCAAGCGTACAAAATTTGCAGTCTTCGTTTTTGCTTCAATGCTGCTGATGTCAATCATTTCTGCCAGCAGTGCAATTTGGTCTGAAAGTATTTCTACAACGGCAGCACAGCTGTATGCAATGGAAGGTAAGGAAGTACGTTTTGGTGAAGCATCTTCTGCGCTATGGTCAGCATTGACTACACAGGTGAATAATGGCTCAGTCAATATGATGCATGATTCTTCTGCACCGCTCACTGGATTAATCGCATTAGCAAATATGCTGATTAATGCTATTTGGGGCGGGATTGGCTGTGGGTTACAGCAATTTATCATTTATCTATTTTTAGCTGTGTTTATCGCAGGTTTGATGATTGGGCGTACACCTGAACTCTTTGGTCGGAAAATTGAAGCTGGGGAAATTAAGTTACTCGCTGTGGTGATTTTAATTCAACCGATTACGATTTTAACCCTCACTGCAATCACATTGTATTTCCCTACATTAACAGGCAATAGCAATCCTCAATATCATGCTGTTTCACAGGTGCTGTATGAATATGTTTCGGCATTTGCCAATAACGGCTCAGGTTTTGAAGGTCTGGCTGATAATACAATTTGGTGGAATTTAAGTACCAGTTTAGCTCTAGTCTTGGGCCGTTTTCCAACATTGATTATTCCTCTTTTCATTGCCGCACGTTTAGCTTCGAAACGTCAAGCTCCTGAAAGCAGTGGCAGCTTAAAAGTGGAAACTCCGACTTTTGCACTCACGTTGATTGCCATTGTGGTGATGTTGACGCTCTTGCAATTCATGCCTGTACTGGTTTTAGGGCCTATCGCAGACCATTTGTTGTTGGTTAAAGCTTAAGGGTGAAAAATATGAATCATTCAAAACAATCTATTAACGCTGTTCAAAATATGCCGTTACCAACAGTACCAAAGCAAAATCAATCAACATTGTTCCAAGTAGAAGCATGGAAAAATGCTTGTATTAAACTGTTGCCGCAGCATGTCATTAAGAACCCTGTGATGGCGATTGTATGGCTAGGAACACTGATTACGCTGGTGTGCACACTTTTGGGAAAAGCAGACTTAATGTTTGGCATTCTAGTCACAGTCATTTTATTTATTACTGTGCTATTTGCGAATTATGCAGAAGCTGTGGCAGAAGCCAAAGGTCGGGGACAGGCTTCCTCTTTAAGACAAGCACGCCAGAATTTAACGGCACGTCGAATTAAAAATAAAGAAGATGCGGATGGTGAACAAATCGCAGCGACGCTCTTAAAAATGCATGATTTGATTGAAGTTCGTGCGGGTGAGTTGATTCCTGCTGATGGTGAAATTATTCATGGTTTTGCAACCATTAATGAAGCTGCTGTTACAGGGGAGTCAGCACCTGTTTTACGTGAAGCGGGTACTGATAAATCAGGTGTGATTGGTGGCACTAAAGTATTGACGGATCGAATAATCGTGCAAGTCACAGCTGAAACAGGAAATAGCTTTCTTGACCGTATGATTGCTTTGGTAGAAGGTTCAAACCGTCAAAAAACACCGAATGAAATTGCTTTGGGTATTTTACTTACAGTGATGACAGTGACTTTCATTGCAGTTGTTTTCAGTTTGCCAATGATTGGACATTTCTTAAAAATCGAAATTAATCCAATTCTACTGGTTGCATTATTGGTTTGCTTAATTCCAACCACCATTGGCGGCTTGCTTCCTGCTATCGGTATAGCTGGGATGAACCGTGCTTTAAAAGCCAATGTTATTGCTAAATCAGGTAAAGCGGTAGAAGTTGCTGGTGATGTAGATGTACTGCTTTTAGATAAAACCGGCACGATTACTTATGGTGACCGCC
The DNA here is from genome assembly GCF_052044895.1 of Acinetobacter sp. 22323. Classification (NCBI taxonomy): domain Bacteria; kingdom Pseudomonadati; phylum Pseudomonadota; class Gammaproteobacteria; order Moraxellales; family Moraxellaceae; genus Acinetobacter; species Acinetobacter sp. 22323. Next base: position 33,377 of record NZ_JBQEOL010000001.1, read on the forward strand.
AAGCAACTGCATTTTATCCGCTCGCTGGTGTCACTGAATCAGAGCTTTGCCAAGCTGCAGTACTTACCTCATTGGCAGATCCAACGCCTGAAGGTAAATCGGTTGTGGTTCTAGCAAAAGAATATGGACAGCATGTCGATACGCCTGAGCAAGCAGAATTTATTAACTTTGATGCTTCAACGCGTATTTCTGGGATTAACTTGAAAGATGGTCATCAAATTCGTAAGGGTGCATTGGATGCCATTCTTAAGTTTTCATCACAAAATCTTGAGAATCAACTTGAGTTGAAAACCCGCGTTGAACAAGTTGCTTCTAAGGGTGCAACACCGCTTGTGGTCGCAAAAGATCGGAATATTTTAGGTGTCATTGAGCTTTCGGATGTAATTAAAAAAGGGATCAAGGAAAAGTTTGCGCGCTTACGTGAAATGGGCATTAAAACCGTCATGGTGACAGGTGATAATCCACTTACGGCTGCTGCTATAGCTGCCGAAGCAGGCGTAGACGACTATATTGCTGAAGCAAAACCAGAAGATAAGCTCAGCTGTATTCGTGCGGAACAAAACAAAGGGCATTTGGTGGCAATGGTCGGAGACGGTACCAACGATGCTCCTGCTTTGGCTCAAGCTAATATTGGTTTAGCGATGAACTCAGGTACGCAAGCGGCTAAAGAGGCGGGTAATATGGTCGATTTAGACTCCGATCCAACGAAGCTTCTGTCTGTAGTGGAAATTGGTAAGCAGCAGCTGATTACACGCGGTGCATTAACCACATTCTCTTTGGCAAATGACGTCTCAAAATACTTTGCCATTTTACCTGCATTATTTGTCGCGGCTATTCCACAAATGGGTGTGCTGAATGTGATGCAATTGAGTAGCTCTGAAAGCGCCATCCTTTCAGCACTGATATTTAACGCGATTATTATTCCTTTACTCATCCCGATTGCTTTACGCGGTGTGAAATTTAAGCCATCAACGGCAACTCAATTATTACGCCGTAATATGCTGATTTATGGTGTAGGCGGAGTAATGTTGCCTTTTGTTGCGATTAAAGCGATTGATCTGATGATTAGTCAATTGTTATCACTTTGAACTGATGAGGAGAATAAAAATGAATATTGAAAACCATCAAGAAAATGAGCAATTGAATAGTATGTCGACGGCTGGATTCGGTTTAATACGTGCATCCATTGGCTTAACAGCTGTGACCTTGGCTATATGCGGCTTTGCATATAGCTCGGTTGCAGCAGGTTTAGGGCAGGTCATTTTTCCGCATCAAGCCAATGGCAGTTTGATTGTACAGAATGGTGAGGTCATTGGGTCAAGTTTGGTTGCACAGCCTTTTATTCAAGCAAAGTATTTTCAACCGCGGCCGTCCGCGTCAAATTATGACCCTATGGCCATGGCAGGGGGTAATTTGGCACGAACAAATCCAGCATTACATGAAATGATGGATGAGCGTTTAAATAAAATTGTGGCACAAGAGCGCGTTGAAAAATCTCAAATCCCTTCTGATTTGGTAACAGCATCGGGCAGCGGTATCGATCCTGAAATTAGTCTGCAGGCCGCCTTAATTCAGGTCAATCGAATTGCAGCCGCAAGAGGAATGTCAGTACAAGATGTGGAGACATTAGTACTGGAAAGAAGTATTCGGCCTAGCTTCGGAATATTAGGGCAGACACGTGTGAATGTGCTTGAAATAAACATTGCTTTGGATCAGGCTGAAAAAGCGATTTAATAAAATGGAAGGAAGAGGAGAACTATCCTCTTCCTACTAGAAAGGGCATAAATCTAAGATATTTATAAAAGTTATAAATTTATGGATAAAAGTAAAACAAATAAAGTTGATGTGTTTTTACAGCATACTCAACGTTTTCAATCTGGACGTTTGACCATATTTTTAGGGGCTGCTCCGGGCGTTGGAAAAACTTTCGCTATGCTTGTTCGTGCCCATGAATTGGCTTTGCAAGGCAGTGACATAGCGATTGCTTATGTAGAAACACATGGCCGAACTGAAACTGAAAACTTAGTGGCGGGTTTAACTTTGATTCCGCGTAAAATTATTCAATATCAAGAGCACCAGCTTGAGGAAATGGATTTAGATGCGGTACTAGACAAGAAGCCAAATATTGTTCTTGTTGATGAATTCGCTCATACCAATGTACTTGGCAGCCGTCATGAAAAGCGCTGGCAAGATATCAATGAACTTTTAGATGCTGGTATTGATGTTTTTACAACAATGAATATTCAGCACTTAGAAAGTTTGAATGATATTGTTTTTCAAATTACAGGTATCCGTGTTAAAGAAACAGTGCCTGATCGGGTCTTTGAACGTATTCGAGATATTCGTTTAATTGATTTGCCTGTCAATGAATTGCTAGAGCGTTTGAAGCAAGGAAAAGTGTATATACCAGAACAGGCAGAACAAGCTTTACAGCGATTTTTTAATGTCGCTAATTTAACTGCTTTACGTGAACTAGCGATGCAAACAGTTGCTGGTTATGTAGATACAGATGTTCGGGAAAATTTTGCAATTCAAGGGCAAGCGGCTATTCCGCTTAAAAACCATGTTTTGATTATGATAGATGGTCTAGGAAACTCTGAATCATTGGTGCGAGCAGGATGTCGTATTGCCGAGCAACGGATGGCCGCATGGACTGTAGTCACTTTCTCTAAAGATTCTCAGATTCTGCCGAAACAAGCTAATCGTCAAAGCCGAGAAATCGAAATTGCATTGAATATGACTCGGCAAATGGGTGGTATGACGGAAACGCTATACGGTAAACAGCATGCGAAAACTCTTTTTGATTATGTTATTGAGCATGGTATTTCTACTTTGGTTTTATCCCAGCCGAAGAAAGAAGTCTTTAACTTACCTTTGAAAGCAGATTTCGTTGATCAGTTAATCAAACTTCAGCCACGATTCGAGCTTAGTATTGTTCCTGTTTTATCGCCAAAAAATATTGCTGTTTCAGACAATATAGCCTCAGACAGTAGAAGAAATTATTTAACACTGAGCGAAATATCCTACGTACTTGTTACAACAGTGATCAGCATTGTGATCGCAAGCCTAAGTGAAACCTATTTGGGCATTGACGATATTTCAGTTATTTTTATTACTGCTGTGGTATTTGTCGCATCAAAAACAAGGATGCTTGCAGCGGTATTTTCTGCAATTTTATTTTTTTTAGCCTATAACTTCTTTTTTATCAGTCCTAAATTTACGTTGGAAATTTCAGCTCATCAAGGTGTGATCACGGTGCTGGCTTTTTTAGGTGCTGCTTTAATTGCAAGTAAGCTGGCATCTAAATTAAAAGAGCAGGTTACAGCGCTAAAAGCATCAAACAGTTATAACAGTATTATGCAAGATTTAGGACAAAAGCTTTCTACTGCAGTAGATTTACAGCAGGTTCAAGATATTGCAATGCATTGTTTAAACAAAAACCTAAATGCAGATGTTTGGATTTATTCACCAGAAACTGAACAGGAAAATCAAAACTTAGAAAAGATGAGTACAAAGGAACAAATTTCTGCAAATTGGACTTTTAAAAATCATCAGGCTTCAGGCCGTTTTACTCAAACACTGATGGAAAATGCTTGGTGGTTTTTACCGCTATTGGCTTCAAAGCAATGCGTAGGCGTCATTGGGCTAAAATTTCCATTGCAGCAACGGCTTTTAACGTCTGAACAAAAACAATTAGCAGAGGTGATGGTCGAATTTATTGCTCAAGCTATTTGGCGTACGCAATTAACCAAAGCGCTTGAAATTGCTAATGTGAGTTCAGAAACAGAAAGATTACGTTCAGCGTTATTATCTTCAGTTTCACATGACTTACGTTCACCCTTAGCATCAATCATTGGTGCTGCTGATACCTTAAGCAATTATCGGCATTCTATGGACGAAACGGATCAAAATAGTTTACTTGAGGCGATTCATTTAGAAGGTGAACGATTAGACCGCTATATACAAAATTTATTGGATATGACTCGTTTGGGACATGAGGGTCTAACACTGGCACGAGATTGGATTGGTGTCGATGAGCTCGTTGGTTCAGCGGTACGCAGGTTACAACGTTATATGCCGCAAGCTTTAGTTGAGGTGCATTTACCTGATGATCCATTAAGTTTGTATGTACATGCTGCACTCATTGAACAAGCTATTTTTAATGTATTGGAAAATGCCGCTAAGTTTTCACCTGAAAATACACCGATTTCAATTCAAGTTTCTAGGTTAAAAGAAAATGAAATGGAAATAACGATTTCTGATCAGGGGCAGGGGATTCCTGAAAATGAGCGTGATCGTATTTTTGATATGTTCTATACAATGGAACGAGGTGATCGTGGACAACACGGTACCGGATTGGGCTTGAGTATTGTTAAGGCAATTATTGGGGCACACATGGGGGCTATTTCTACTTCATCTCTAAGTCATAATCAAGGCACATGTATCCGCATGCAGCTTCCAATTAATCCATTACTGTAAGGTTTTCAATTAAGGAAAATGAATGGCTGAACTCAATCCATCTACTAGTGCCATCGCTACAGTCTTAATCATAGATGATGAGACACAAATACGAAAATTTCTTGATATAGCATTGCGTACCCAAGGTTATAAAGTTATTCAAGCTGAAAATGGCCAGCAAGGTTTAGGTGAGTTAGCCTTGCATGGTGCTGATTTAGTTATTTTAGATTTGGGCTTGCCTGATTTGGATGGTTTTGATGTTTTAATGGAATTACGGAATTGGTCTCATGTGCCAGTAATTGTTCTTTCTGTCCGTTCTGATGAAAATGAAAAAGTAAAACTTTTGGATTCAGGCGCAAATGATTATGTGACGAAGCCATTTAGTATTCAGGAGCTCTTGGCAAGAATTCGTGTTCTACTTCGGCAGACTCAGTTAAGTGTGGTTGAAAGCGTAATTTTTGATGATGGCTACTTGAAAATTGACTTTGCTCAGCGTCAAGTTTATTTAGAGGGAAATCTGATTGCTTTGACCCGTAAGGAATATCAACTATTAACGTTGCTTGCACAGCATAAAGGACAACTGATAACCCAGCCACAGATACTCAAGGAACTATGGGGTGCAACGCATCAGGAAGATACGCACTATTTAAGAATTTTGGTTGCTAAATTGCGTGCTAAATTAAATGATAATGCAGTGCATCCTAAATATATTTTGACAGAACCCGGTGTAGGATTGAGGTTTTTGAGTGTGAATAATTTTGTCCAAGCAAAGCATAATTAAGTTGGTTAGTCCTTAAGGATAATTGTATTGATGCCAGCCAGTTCATTATTTTTCAAATTTAAGTAAAAAGCCCTCAATGAATTTGAAGGCTGTTTATAATTTTAAGTATTGTCATTAGTGAGCAGAGAGATTTCTGCAGTTGTATAGCCACGCTCATAAAGGATGCTGTGAATCGCATTTTTTATGCTTTGGCAGTTGGTTTTTTTTAACTTTTTAAATAGTTCAAAGTCACAGTGATGACTTAAATTGAACTTTATTTCGAGCACTTTTGAATCTGGAGTTGAATAAAGAGAAGTTAAAAACTTACGTATTCGGGGTCGCATATAAACTATTAAGCAATAAAGATGTAATTATCATATCAAGTCTATAAAAATTGAAAAGAGATTTTTTATCGTGTCATCTTATTGATAGCGGCTGAGTAATGCTAAAAACTCTTTTAACTCTTCTTCATTAATCGCATCTTTATCTTTGATTACATGCTCTTTGAGATGTGCTTCAATCAATTGATTCATTAATCCATTTATAGCACCACGAACGGCAGCGACCTGTTGCAGTACGTCTATGCATGATTTGTGCGTGTCAGCCAAACTCTGTTCAACGGCGTTAATTTGGCCCTGAATTCGCTTAACCCGATTTAAAATTTTTTTGTCTTGATGCAGATGCGACATAGCATTTCTGTCCAAATTAAATATACTATAGGGGAGTATTATTGATGGCATAAAAAAATGCAATATCTAAGTAATGTTAAAAGCAACCATACGCATCAATTCGATGAAGGTAATCCACTAGCACAGAAGAAAATTTTAATTGCGACGATCCTGACGGGTGTCATGATGGTCTTTGAAATTTTTGGAGGATGGTTCTTTAATTCGATGGCTTTACTAGCTGATGGCTGGCACATGAGTTCACACATGCTGGCATTGGGCTTAGCATATTTTGCTTATCGAATGGCACGTAAATATTCACAAGATCAGCGATTCTGTTTTGGTACGTGGAAGATAGAAATTTTAGCTGGATACTCTAGTGCGATCTTACTCATGGTTGTGGCATTATTTATGGGAATACAATCGGTAGAGCGCCTATTTAATCCCGTTAATATTCACTATAACGAAGCAATATCAATCGCAGTGATTGGTCTTGCAGTGAACTTTATTTGTGCTTGGTTACTACACGATAGTGGGCATCACCACCATCATCACCACGAACATGATCACCATCATGATCATGGACACCATCACCATGATGAAGATGGGCATCACGAACATGATTTAAACCAGAAAGCAGCTTTCCTTCATGTCGTTGCAGATGCTGTGACTTCTGTATTGGCGATCATTGCATTATTTGCAGGTAAATTTTTTGGCTGGGATTTCTTAGATGCAGTTTTGGGTATTGTAGGTGCATTTCTAGTCGCACATTGGTCTTGGGGGCTTATCCGCGAGACAGGCAAAACTTTACTTGATGCTGAAATGGAACATCCAGTTGTTCAGGAAATTCAGGAAGTCATTGAAGACTTAGATAGCCGAATTGTGATTACTGATATTCATGTATGGAAGGTGGGTAAAGGTAAGTTTTCTTGTATCTTGTCACTAGATGTAAGCAGTTTAAATATCACGGCAGATGAAGTCAGAAAAGCCTTATCTATTCATGAGGAAATTGTGCACGTTTCAGTAGAAATTAATACGAGTTCTAGACTCCAAGCAGCAGTATAAAAAATAGATAAAAAGGAGCAGCTCATTTGAGCTGCTCTTTTTTTATATGCTTAGTTTAATGATAAGCCCTAAAATTGCAGCGGCACCGATGACTCTTAATACACTTTGATTGAACTTAAAGAGAGCAATACAAGCGAGTAAGGTTATTACTGCAGCAATGTAGTCAAATTGTCCTTCAAACCCTTTTGGCCATAGCACATGGTAAGCAAAGAAAAGGGCCAAATTAAGAATTACGCCGACAACAGCTGCGGTAATTGCTGTCAGTGGTGCAGTAAATTTAATTTGATTGTGAGTAGATTCGATTACGGGTGCTCCACCTAAAATAAACACAAACGAAAATAGGAAGGTGAACCAAGTAACAATTGTTGCTCCAAAAGCACCTGCTAAAAACTTATGTTCAGGCCCTAATAGGTCGAGGTTGTAACCGCCCATAAATCCAACAAAAGCAACGACCATAATGAGTGGGCCAGGTGTACTTTCACCCAATGCTAAACCGTCGATCATTTCGGTTGGTTTAAGCCACTCATAGAAGTTAACAGCACCTTGATATACATAAGGTAAAACAGCATAAGCTCCGCCAAAAGTCATCAATGCAGCTTTGGTGAAAAACCAAGCCATTTGTGTATAAGCGTGAGACCAGCCATAAGCTACCGTCAGTAATGCTATAGGGAGACACCACAAAATAATTGCAACAACTAGTAATTTAATTAAGCGAGACCATTTAAAAATGGCATGTTCAGGTGTGGGCGTATCATCATCAATGATTGCCTTCCCGTAGTCTTTGAGGCTTGATGCATGAGCATTGCTTGTAAATAGTTTTGGGTCAAATTTACTTAAGAGATAACCACTTAAAGCAGCCAGCAGCACAATAAGGGGGAAAGGAACATTAAAGGCAAAAATAAGAATAAATGCAGCACATGCAATAGCATACATATATTTATTCTTCAGTGATTTACTGCCAATACGATAGGTTGCATGAAAGACGATAGCGGTGACAGCAGGTTTGATGCCATAAAAAAGCCCTGCAATGACAGGTACATTTCCAAATTTTGCATAGACCCATGAAAGACCGATGAGAATGAAAAGGGAAGGTAAAATGAAAAATAGTCCGGCTATGATACCGCCTTTTGTTTTGTGCATTAGCCAGCCAATATAGGTTGCTAATTGTTGTGCCTCAGGCCCCGGAAGCAGCATGCAGTAATTGAGCGCATGCATAAATCTCTTTTCGGAGATCCATTTTTTTTGTTCTACCAATTCTTGGTGCATGACAGAGATTTGGCCTGCAGGCCCGCCAAAGCTGATAAATCCGAGTTTAAGCCAAAACAGTATGGCCTCTTTAAAGCTGATTTCTGGATTGGGCTCGAAATCGTTTTCTTGTAATTGACTCATGAATTCTCACTTTTAAAATTGGTATATAGACCATCAAAAATGTGATTGGATAATTCCACCAACTGTTGATCAGCTTGAATACTGCTTCTCAGTCCTTGTAATATTTTTTCTAACCCAAGAGCCTCAGGTGGCTCATTTCCGCCAATATCTAGGTAATGCACAATTTCAGCGATTTTCAGAAGTGATTTATCGGCTAAATTAAAGCTGTGTAAAAGTACTTCGAATGAAACAAGGTCACCAACATGGGTAAACGTTGCACCGTCAAAATCAAAACCATAAGCATCTGCTGGACAATCTTTAATATCTTCTAGCCACATAAAAATAGGGTCTTTATCAATAAATTTTTGAATGAGCCACGTACAAGCTAAACGATCTACCCAAGGTCGTTTTCGTGTAGCCCAGGTTTTAGATTGGAAGTCATGAAGATTAAGAGAAGGTAGATCACTATTTATAGAAGAGGGCTCATTTGATTCCCCTAAGTGATGAATTTTAAGTTCGAGTTTTGATATCGCGTTTAAGGCTGTGTTTTGTAATTCATTAGGAAAGAAATCAATATCGATGAGAGACGAAAGTTGCTTTCTTAATTTTCTAATGCTTTTTAAATGTTCATTTTTTTGCTCAACATTCAGTGAACTCTCTATTTCATTCAGTTGTAGCAAAAATTCAGAGTATTCATTTTTTCTATTAAAGAGTTGAATTAAGTCTAAATTATTGTTGCTAACGGAATCGAATAGATAGGCAATGCCATCGGCACTTTGATGTTCGTCAATAATGGGGTCAAAGCGTTGCTTTTGTTCATTAGGTAGCACATAGACACCATCACGCAGAGTTGCTGCGCCACAGCTTTTGATGGAACGCCAAATTCTCATTCGAGCAGAAGAGTTTTGTGTGGAAAGGCTAGAAATGAGGATGCTTATAGTCATGTTATAAACTCTACAAATTTTGTATAGGTTATAACAAATTATTTAATTGTGGTAATTTTTATACTGAATTAGTTATTCAGGAAATCTGATATATTGTTTGCTGATATACGTATAGATCATCACTATATCTAAGAAATTTTCGGGTAGTGTACAGATCTTTTTTGCGGTAATTTTTACGGTAAATGTAGAACAAGGGTTGATGATATTTATTAAAAATCAGTGTCTTGGGTTGTGTTTATTGTGCGCGCTGAGCGCACCATCTCCTTGTTTGATTACATTCGAATTAATCCTAATGTTATTAAAAATTAATAACTTATATTTTTCTGTTGTCCGATAATATCCGAAGGCGTTTTAGGATACTGTAAAAAGATGCCTAAATTAATTATCAGTCTTACAGACTCAAAAATAAACAGCATTAGTAAAAAAGATGAATATCTAAAACTTCAATACCTCTTTTTTATCATTCTCTTGAGTAGGTTTACACCGTATATTGTATCTACCTAACATATTGCTATTAAAACGTATCAAGGGAAATGAGTGGAATTAAAACAGCTAAAATACTTTATCACAATTGTAGAGTCTGGAAGCCTGGGCAAAGCTGCACAAAAACTAGATGTTGGAACATCTGCTTTAAGTCAGCAAATTGCTAAACTGGAAGATGAACTATGCACCCGCCTGTTAAGCCGTACTTCTACCGGGGTTACACCTACTCCAGCAGGGTTAGCTTTTTTTAAGCAAGCGCAATTATCATTACGTCATGTACAGTATGCAATCGAGGCCGCGCATTCTTCTCGTCTAACAGGTCATGTAAGCGTGGGCTTTTCACCAAGTATTGCATCTGTACTGGGCATACCATTTATGCAACTCATGTCCGAACGCTATCCGGATATCAAGATTCATTTAGTGGAAAGCTTATCTGGAAACCTCACCAATCTTGTCAATTCAAGACAACTTGATATTGCTATTATTTTTACACAGGATGTAGATGCCAATTGGTCTGTTCAGCCTTTATTAAAGGAACAAATGTTTTTAATGGCTAACAGAGCCTTATTACAAGAATATGATTTAGAAAATTGTATTCAAAACGGCCAAATTGATTTGGAAAGAGTAAACCGTTTACCACTCGTTTTACCTAGCCAAAGACATGGTTTACGTAAGTTCTTAGACCAGAAAGTAGAATTATTAGATGTTAATTATGAGGTCGATGGGCTGCATTTACTGATGAACTGTGTCAGTCACTTAAATATGGCCACGATTCAGCCTGTGAGTGCTCACTTCGATTATCTTAAATCTGATATTTGCTTGTTGAAAGTAGTCGAACCGGAACTTGCCAGAATCAACTATTTAATTAGTATTTCAGAAGAAGAACTTTCTCCAGCAAGTCTTGCCACCAAAGTTGCAATAAAAATTTGTGTTAAGAAATTAATAAATAAAGGTTTATGGTCGGGTGCAGAACTATTAGACTTTTAGCCTATTTAATTTTATTAAACACCTATTTAAATTCAGCCTATCACTGAAATCCCTATTTTTAGTCTTAAATTGCATCAAATTCGAAAGGGAAGACATCGAATGCATGATGTAATTGTGATTGGCGGTGGGAATGCCGCATTATGTGCAGCACTCACTGCACGAGAAGCGGGTGCTTCAGTATTGCTTTTGGAGGCAGCTCCCAAAGAATGGCGAGGTGGAAACTCACAGCACACACGTAATTTACGTTGTATGCATGATGCACCTCAGGACGTGCTGATTGATGCCTATCCTGAAGAAGAATACTGGCAGGATTTATTAAAAGTTACTGCTGGTAAAACTAATGAGCATCTGGCTCGTCTCGTTATTCGTTCAACTGCAACCTGTCGTGACTGGATGCGTAAGCATGGCGTAAATTTTCAGCCACCTTTATCGGGTGCTCTGCACGTAGCGCGAACCAATGCCTTCTTTATGGGTGGGGGAAAAGCCCTGGTCAATGCCTATTTCAGAAGTGCACAAAACCTCGGTATTAAGATTCGCTATAACACTAAAATTACCAAGCTGATCATTGAAAATGGTGAATTTATTGCAGCGATTGCAGAAGATGGCACACGCTTTGAGGGTGCTTCCTGTGTTCTTGCTGCGGGTGGATTTGAGTCGAACCGTAAGTGGTTACGTGACGCCTGGGGCCAAAATGAAAATGGCGAATGGCCAGCAGATAACTTCATTATTCGTGGCACACGCTTCAACCAAGGTAACTTGCTGAAATTCATGATAGACCAAGGTGCAGATATTATCGGTGATCCATCACAATCGCACTGTGTTGCTGTTGATGCACGTGCACCGCTTTATGATGGTGGCATTTGTACACGAATTGATTGCGTATCTTTAGGCATTGTAGTGAATAAAAATGCCGAACGCTTTTATGATGAAGGCGAGGACTTCTGGCCAAAACGTTATGCGATCTGGGGACGCCTGGTAGCCAAACAACCGAACCAAATTGCCTACTCGATTATTGATTCAAAATCAGTGGGGCGTTTCATGCCACCTGTATTTGAAGGCACTAAAGCGAATACGATTGAAGAGCTTGCTGAAAAACTCAATCTAGATGTTGTAACACTATCTAAAACCGTCGCGGACTATAACCAGGCTTGTGTCAAAGGCGAATTCAACCATACTGTTCTCGACAACTGTCATACCGAAAACCTGACACCAGCTAAAACTCACTGGGCTGTGCCTTTGGATCAGCCACCATTTTATGCTTATGCATTACGTCCGGGGATTACTTTCACATACCTAGGATTGAAAGTCGAAGACGATGCGGCAGTACGTTTTAATAATAAACCAAGTCCCAACTTGTATGTAGCAGGCGAAATGATGGCAGGGAATGTGTTGGGCCAAGGATATACCGCAGGTGTAGGCATGTCGATTGGCACAACCTTTGGACGTATTGCTGGTAAAAATGCGGCAAAAGCTGCATTAAAGCAGGGAGTTTAAAATATGAATGCAAATGTAAAGACTTTAATTCCTGTAGTGCAGCTAACCGATAATGAACAACAAGTAAAACAGGCTTTGCAGATTTGTAATGCCTGCCGTTATTGTGAAACGTTCTGTGCTGTATTCCCTGCCATGACGAAACGTCTTGAGTTCACTCAGGCAGATATTCACTACATGGCTAATCTGTGCCATAACTGTGGTGCCTGTCTGCATGCCTGTCAGTATGCACCGCCACATGAATTTGGTGTGAATATTCCACAAGCGATGGCGCAAGTCCGTCTGGAAACCTATCAGGAATTTGCAGTACCTGCTTCTTTTGGCTCAATTTATAAGAAAACCGGTATTCCATTGGTTTCTGCAATGTCTGTGCTTTTCTTCTTGCTCATGTTGGGTGGTGTTTGGCTAAATGGTACTGATTTATTCGGTCGCTACCAAGGTAATTTCTATGCGATTTTTCCGCATAACTTCTTGGCAGTGTTGTTCGGCTCAGTATTTATTGTGGCATTCATTCTACTCGGTTTAGGGATTGCGAAATTCTGGAGACAGACTTCAAAAATTATTCCAGAAGGTGTGGCACAACCAGATATTCTACAAGCCTCTAAAAATGTACTAACGCTAAAATATCTGGATGGTGGACATGGTAAAGGCTGTAATGAAGAAGATGATCGATATACGAAAATCCGTCGTGTCTTCCATCATTTCACCATGTATGGCTTTTTACTCTGCTTCGCCGCAACCAGCGTGGCAACCCTCTATCACTATTTCCTTGGTCTGGAAGCCCCCTATGCCTACACCAGCTTGCCGGTCATTTTAGGCACCTTAGGTGGTATTGGCTTAATCATTGGCCCGATCGGATTGCTTTATCTGAATATTAAACGTCATCCATTACATGGTGATGTCAATCAGAAGCCAATGGATCGTGGATTTATTTTCTTACTCTTACTGATCAGTATCACCGGTCTATTGCTACTGGCATTCCGTGACACCGCTGCAATGGCGTTGCTACTGATTATTCACCTTGCAACCGTAATGACTTTCTTCTTGACGATTCCTTTTGGCAAGTTCGCCCATGGTTTCTACCGCAGTGCTGCGTTATTGAAGTTCGCTGTTGAAGAGCGCATTGCCAAGCATCGAGCAAAAGCAAAGTAAATACCCAAGCCAACTGATGACCTCTCTGGTCTAGGTTGGCATCAGGTAAAAATGGACATACATCAACAAATAATTCAGCAATAAGGATAGTTTGCTATGAAAAAATTGAAATGGGTAGCATTGGCTTGTACAGGCGCTGTATTGGTCGGTTGTGGTACAGGAAATGCATCTAAAGATCCTGGTCAGCCAAAACGCCCTGAATGTATCGCACCAGCTAAACCGGGTGGGGGATTTGACATGACCTGTAAGCTTATTCAGTCAGGTTTTAAACAGACTGAAACCCTAAAAGACCCGATGCGTGTGACTTATATGCCGGGCGGTGTCGGAGCAGTCGCGTATAACAAGATTGTGAATAACGATCCGGCAAATAATAACGCGGTGATTGCATTTTCTACTGGTTCACTTTTGAACCTGGCACAAGGGAAATTCGGTAATTTTACTGAAAAAGACGTGAAATGGCTGTCTGGTGTGGCCGTAGATTATGGTCTGGTTTCTGTACATAAAGATTCACCATTAAAAACGCTGGACGACTTAATGAAAGCCCTGCAAAAAAATCCAAAAGCAATCAGCTTTGGGGGGGCAGGTAGTGTAGGCGGCCAGGACTGGATGCAAACTGCCATTCTGGCGAAGAAAGCTGGTGTGAACCCTGCTGATATGAGCTTTGTGGCACTTGAAGGTGGTGGTGAAGTCCTGACTTCGCTGCTTGGTCAACATATTCAGGTGGGTGTGGGGAATGTCAGTGAAGTAGGCGCTCACCTCGAAGCAGGTAATATCCGAATTCTGGCTGTTTTCTCTGACAAACGTTTAGAGGGTAAATTCTCTCAGCTGCCAACTGCAAAAGAGCAGGGCTATGATCTGGAATGGCCTGTAATCCGTGGCTTCTATATGGGGCCAAAAGTCAGTGATGAAGCCTTCAACTGGTGGAAAAATGCTTTTGATCAAATGATGGCTAACCAGAAGTTCGATGCAGTACGTGAAAATCAGGATCTGCTTCCATTCGAGTTGACCGGTGAAGAACTGACTGCGTATGTCTATAAGCAGACTGCGGAAATGCGTCAGTTATCTGAAGAATATAAATTGTCAAAATAACAAAAGGACTGAGTTGAAAACCATTTTCAGCTCAGTTTTTGTTTTGAGGGTAGATGATGAAATCTGAACGTATTCTTACGGGCATCATTGCGGTCTGCGGATTATTTTTACTGATCTATGCTTGCAGTTTTGAGGCTCCAATTTCCTACGATCCAGTAGGACCCAAAGCCTTTCCAATTTTACTCATGGGCTTAATTACAGCAAGTGCAGTCTATCTGACCGTACGTCCAGCCATCATGTTTGAACCGGTTGAACTGGGATGGACCAAGCATTTGCTGGGCAAACTGGTGCTGTGTGTACTGGCCTTGACTGTGTATGCAGTTATTTTTGAAGGGTTCGGCTTTATCGTTGCGACCTTACTCATGACCATTGCAGTGGGCAAGCTTTTCAATGGCAAAACCATTCCAGTGGCGATCACAGGTCTGGTGCTCAGTACGTGTACCTACTACCTGTTTGACCGTGTACTAGATGTGCCGTTACCACTCGGATTCTTCGGTTAAGGATGACAACGATATGGATATATTAAATTTTTTAATGATGGGATTTGAAGTTGCCTTACAACCACAAAATCTTCTCATTGCTTTTATCGGTGCATTTATTGGTACGATTGTCGGTCTATTACCGGGTTTAGGACCAATTAATGGTGTAGCCATCCTGTTACCGTTTGCTTATGCACTCGGTTTACCTGTAGACAGTGCTTTAATTCTCTTGGCAGCAGTTTATTTAGGTTGTGAATATGGTGGTCGTATTTCTGCAATTCTACTCAACGTACCGGGTGATGCTGGCGCGATTATGACCACGCTGGATGGCTATCCGCTAGCACAGCAAGGTAAAGCAGGCATTGCACTATCGCTGTCATCAGTCAGTTCGTTTATCGGGAGTACGATTGCTTTTATTGGAATCGTATTGTTTGCACCGTTATTGGCAAAGTGGGCGATTGCTTTTGGACCAGCAGAATACTTTGCATTGATGGTATTTGCCATTGTCTGCTTAACCGGTCTGGTAAGTACGCAGCCCTTTAAAACCCTGATCATGGCGCTGATGGGCTTAGCGCTATCGACTGTTGGGATGGATGCCATTACCGGTGTATATCGCTTTACTTTTGATAGTGTTGGTCTGAGTGATGGTATTGCCTTTACTACGTTGGTGATCGGCTTATTTAGTGTGAGCGAAATTTTATTACTGCTAGAACGTACTACCATTGGCAAAGTTGTGCTGAAACAAGGTAAACGCTCATTATTTAACGTCAAAGAATTCTTGAGCGCATTGGCTACTATCATCCGTGGCTCTCTGATCGGATTCTTCTCTGGAATTTTACCAGGCGCAGGTGCAACTGTAGCAAGTGCGATGGCCTATACCACTGAACGTAAAATGGCACGTGACAACAGTCAGTTTGGTAAAGGGGATTTACGTGGTCTGGCAGCGCCAGAAAGCGCTAACAATGCAGCAGCTTGTGGTTCATTTGTACCAATGCTGACTTTAGGTGTACCTGGTTCAGGAACAACTGCGGTCATGATGGGTGCGTTAATGATGTATAACATTACCCCTGGCCCACAATTATTTAGTGAACAGCCAACATTGGTGTGGGCACTGATCGTATCTCTAATGATCGGTAACATTATTCTGCTGGTCTTAAACCTTCCATTGGTTGGCTTCTTTGCCCGTATGTTAAGTGTGCCAAGCTACATTCTGATTCCGATTATTGCGACAGTGAGCTTTGTTGGTGTTTACGCCATTCACTCCAATATCTTCGACCTATTGCTATGCATGGGCTTAGGTGTAGCGGGTTATGTATTAAGAAAATTTGATTTCCCATTGGCACCGCTAATTCTTGGCTTTGTTTTAGGCGAGTTAATGGAGTCGAATCTACGTCGTGCGTTATCTATTTCTCAAGGTGAACTCAGCATCTTGTGGAGCAGTAATATCAGCATGGGACTTTGGGTGATGTCAGCATTGTTACTGATTCTTCCAGTAGTACGTAAATACCTGTTCATCAAAAAGCATCAAGCTTAACTAGACAATAATAATGATCAGTTTGTGCTGATCATTATTGCTTAGGATTATGAAAACAATAATGTTAAATGCCAAAGGATTGGCCATTGCTCTGCTTGGGGCAATACTCGCGAAATATCTGCATATTCCTTTGCCATGGCTACTCGGGCCGTTGCTGGCTGCATTATTCATGGGAAGTGTTGGAAAGCCATTGTCCTGCCATTCTCACTGGCGTAAAGGAGGGCAGATTATTATTGGTATGGCACTCGGTCTATATTTTACCCCAGCCTTGGTACAAGCCATTTCTGCGTATTGGGGCTTCATTCTGCTCGGTATTCTGTGGTCGCTGGTGCTGGGTACCATGTTGGCAGTGCTGCAATATCGGATCAATAAACTGGACTGGGCCACTGCATGGTTTTCTTCAGCAATTGGCAGTGCCAGTGAAATGGTTAATATTGCCGAGCAATACAATGCCCAGGTCGATAAAGTGGTGGCTGCACATAGTCTGCGGATTGTGATTTTGGTAGTGCTTGTCCCAATTTTTATGGGACTGTATTTTCAGGTCGAATGGTCTGATCTGATCGTGCAGGATACTGAACGTTATGGATTTGATCAGGTTCTGCTGCTTTTTTTACTGGCTTTATTTACAGGCAAAATCTTTCAATATTTTAATTTTCTTAATGCTTGGATTTTAGGTCCACTGACGATCATTGGTCTTTTGTCTTTTTTTGGCATTTTACAATTTCGCTTTCCAGAGTGGTTTATTGCCTTTGGGCAACTCTGTATTGGCTGGTCGTTAGGCAGCAAATTTCCATTTAGTTTCTTAAAAAACAGTAAAAAATTTATCGGATTGACTGTTTTATTCAATTTATTGGCATTGGCATTGTCTATTATTTTTGCCTTGTTATTAATTCATTTAAGCCATGCCGATGCCCAGATTCTGATTTTGGGATTATCTCCTGGTGGGATTGCTGAAATGTCCTTAATGGCAAAAGCCTTGGGACTCGCTGTGCCGATCGTAGTGGCTTTTCAGCTTTCACGCCTGATTTTTGTGATTTTAACCACACGCTTTTTTTATCAACGCAGTCTGCAACTGCTTTTTAAATCTACGAATAAATCTTAGGAGATGGATCACGGATGAATAGTGACGTGTATATACGGGTTTCTTATAAAAATTGGCTGTATCAGTTACAGCATGATGGCTTACTTTTAAAATATATTCCTCATCAGGATATCCAGTTGTGTACAGTGGCGGTTAAAACTAATCCTAGAGCGCTTAAGTACGTACAAGTGCAAAATGATGAAATGTGCTTACTCGCTGTTTCAAACTGTGGTGATACGCTCAAATATGTCAAAAATAAAACTCATCGAATATGTCTAAAGGCTTTAGAAAATGAAGGATTAGCGATTCGCTATTATATTGATAATCCAACAGCAGAGATGTGTTTAACTGCAGTTAGACAAAATGGTTTTGCTCTTAAATTTATTCAACAACAAAATGAATTCCTGTGTAAAACAGCTGTCTTTAACAATCCTTATGCAATTAAGTATGTGCACGATAAAACTCAGGAAATATGTCTATTAGCAGTTCGAGCTGATGGAAATACATTGCAATATATTCCTGAGCCCACTGATTTAATTTATGAAGAAGCTGTCAAATCAAAGCCAGAAGCAATTCAATATATTCATGATCAAAGCGAGTATATTTTAAGACTTGCACTTAAGAAAAAACCTTATGTTATTCAATATGTCAAAGAATGCCATGAAGCTGTCTGGCTAGATGCAATTCGAAAAAATTCATCATTTATCAAATTCTTAAAAAATAAAAATGAAAAATTAATAATTCATGCCATTCGGCAAAATCCAACTTCTATTAAATATCTTGATGAACAACCAGAACATTTATGCAGGTTGGCTATTTCCCTGGATTACGAAGCTATTGCAGCAGTGAAACATCAAACCGAAAGCCTATGTCTGTATGCACTTTCCAAGTCTAAGCATGCGATTAATTTTATTAAGCAAAAATATAAAAGTGAAATCGTGAAAAACAAGTATCTAGAACTATATGGAGGATAAAACAAAAAAACTGATTTTTAATGTATTGGATGAAATTGGATTCACTTTTAAAGGATTAATATGAAATTTTATAATTTAGCTTTTATATTTATTGGTAGTACAGTTATTTCCACAGCATATGCTGATCAAACAGCGCCTACAGAAATTGAGAAATTGAAATCAGAAGTTGCTGAGCTCAGACAAATGTTACAGGCCCAACAAATCTCAGGGACAAGCAGAGATTTTCAGCAGGAACAAAAAACACCAGCAGTAAATAAGTGGTTATCAAAATCTGGTGCAGAAATTAAGCTCTATGGCTTTGTTCGTGCTGATGCTGCTTATCAAATCGAAGGCGCAAAAGGCATGTTTAATAGCATCAATAGCGTAGCGCTAGAAGGAGATGTCAATAAGAAATCTACTGAAGATCGTTTAGATTTGACATTAACAACCACCCGCATTGGTTTGGATTTTAAGTCGCCATTTCAGGATGCTGATGTCGGCGCTAAAGTTGAAATCGATTTCCGTGGCGGTACAGATAAGGATACGGTCAGATTACGTCATGTCTACATGACTTATAACAACTGGTTAATCGGTCAAACTACGTCGACCTTCTTGTCGACCGAAACCTCACCAGAAATGCTCGATTTCAATACTCCACTCGGTGGAGGAACGACACGTACTCCAATGGTGCGGTATACAGATCAACTAAATGCCAATACCCAGTATTTTGTTGGATTAGAAAAAGGTAATGACGAAAACAGGTTACCTGCAGCTACGGCAAAATTGAGTCATAAATTTGCGGAAGGCACCGGTTTAGTCACTGCACGAGGACTTTTACAAGAAGTACGAGTACGTGATCTGGATGATGAGACAGAGCTAGGTTGGGGGATTGGTCTAGGGGTAAATTATAAGCCAGATAATCAACTTATTTTGAATGCTAATTACTCGCATATCTCTGGAGATAATAAATTTTTATTAGCAACTTCTGATAACAAACGTTATGTACAGCGTGGCAATGATATAGACCTCATTGATTTTGATGCTTTTACATTGGGTGCAACCTATAAATTTACTCCTCAAATCAGAAGTACTTTGGGCTATGGCTCTGTAATTTATGATGATAACAACGCCAACGGTAATAATCATTTACAGCAAGGCTGGTTAAATGTCATGTATAACCCGATTAAACCCGTTACGTTGGGTATGGAATATGTCTATGGTGAACGCGAGACTGTTGAAGGTAGAACAGGAAATGATAACCGTATAGAAATCATGGCGAAATATGATTTTTAAAATAGCGGGGCTAAAAGGGTAGAGAGATTTCTCTATCCCTTTTAATGGAGTTTGCTAGCTTATTTAAGCTTAGAACTATTTTATTTCACACTTAATATCTATAGGAAACTGATCCTAGACAAAATAATGGACAGCACGTCCCTCTAAAGATAACGTAACTTTAATCTTTGGAGATTCAAGAAATGGCTAAACGTTTTAGTCCAGAATTTAAACAGCAAGCGATTGATTATGCACTTTCAAACTCACACGAGTCTGTAGCTGCAATCGCCCAGAAATTAGGTGTGGGTTATTCAACATTAGATAAATGGATTCGTGAAACCAATCCGGCAGGTTCAAGCAAACGTCAACTTTCACCAGAACAACAGCGGATCGTGGAATTAGAGAAAGAAGTCAAACAGCTCAAGGAAGCCAATGACATCTTAAAAAAAGCGCATGTGTACTTTCTAACAGATCATGCCAAGAAAAGTACACGGTAATTCAAGATCTAGATATGAATGAAGTCACCGTATCTTCTGCCTGTAAATACCTAGGTGTCAGCACTTCAGGCTATTATGCCTGGCGAAAACGTCAAGCCAATACGGCACAGAAATATAATGACTTAAAAGCCGTATATTGGCAGCATCATGCACGATTGGGTGCACCTTCATTAGTACATGACATGCATGATTTAGGTTACAACATGAGCGAACGTACTATTGGAAGGATGCTAAAAAAGCTTGGTTTACGTAGCAGGATTGCGCGTAAATACAAGCATACGACTGATTCAACCCATCGTTTGCCTACAGCACCCAACTTGTTGGATCGCCAATTTACAGTTACTCAGCCTAATAAAGTCTGGACAACAGACATTACCTATATCCACACTAAAGAAGGTTGGTTGTATTTATGTGTGATGCTAGATTTATTTAGCCGTCGTATCGTGGGGTGGCAAACCAGCCATCGAATAGACCGCCAGTTGGTGTGTGATACGTTTAACTATGCAATGGCTCGTCAGGGTTATCCAACTGGTGTTATGGTTCATTCGGACCAAGGCTCACAGTACTGTAGTCGTGATTTTAGAGCGCTGTTACTGAAAAATGATTGTACTCAGAGTATGTCTAGACGTGGAAACTGTTGGGATAATGCAGTGACTGAAAGCTTCTTTCCTACATTAAAAGGTCATGTGGTACATGGCAGTGTGTTTTCGACTCGAAAAGAGGTGAATGCGGTCTTGTTTGATTATATTGAGATTTATTACAATCGGGTCAGAAGGCATTCTGCAAACGGCTGGTTAAGTCCAGAAGCCTTTGAACAGAAATATTTCAAGAATTTAGAGGGATCGATTGTCCACGATACTGTCTAGGATCAGGGATCGATTGTCCACGATACTGTCTAGGATCAAACATCCTATAGAGTTCTTTCATAAATTATTTTTTAATCATTAAAATGAAATTCCTTTCTCCTTGTAGGAGATGAGCAGCACTACTGCGCAAAGGAGAGGTTATATCTAAGAAATCCTTTATCCTCTTGCGAAGTAATACTTCTCATCCTAAAGGGAGAAGGAACTTTCAATATTCATTTAAATATGAATATAACGATCATTTTTTGATTTATGAAATAGATCTTATATAGAAGATGTTTTTTTAATAAACAGAGTAGTCATTAATGAAGTTCTGACTCAGAATAAATTAAAATTCAAAATATAAAAAAAGGAAGTCATCTATAAGACACTTCCTCATAAAAAAATAAATTTTATCGCTATATTTGATTAAAAATAGATCAGGATTCAAATGCATCTTTTTTTAATGCAAGTAAAGGATTACATGATTCTCTCTTTAAACTTAAATAGCTCATTACTTTGAGCATAGAAAGACCGACCGTCCATATTTAAGTCAACTTCAAGACCTGACTGTAAAAGAACTTTCTTGCCAACTTCGACCCATTTAAAGCCTTGGCGGGTATTTTGCTGTTTATTTAATGGGATAAGAGAAACCAGGATTTCAGTGCCATTGGCTGCTTTAGCAATTAAATTATTAAATTGATTCATTGTGTTACCTATTATTTTAATGTTTCTTCTATTTTTGAAAATAGAATAAAACTAGGGATTTCAAAAAATGAGAGGGAGCCTGATGTGCAGGCTCCCTCTAATGAATGTTGTCGATTAAAGAGCGACAATATTCACAGCATTAGGACCTTTTTGACCTTCAACAATGCTGAAAGAAACCTGTTGGCCTTCAAATAAAGTTTTGAAACCTGAACTGCTAATTTCTCGGAAATGAGCAAAAACGTCTGGACCTGATTCTTGTTGAATAAAGCCAAAACCTTTAGTTTCGTTGAACCATTTTACTGTGCCAGTAACTGTATTAGACATAAAATAACCTTTTGATTTTTAGTATTTTTCGAATTAAATAAACGAAAATATGCTGAGAATAGGAAAGAATTGAAATGATGATCTGAAAAAACGAATGCTTATAAAATAATTAAAAACGACGATACTTAAAGAAAATAGAATAACAACACTTTGTATTTGATAGTCATCATACATGATATATCAAAATATTCAATAAAAAATTAAATTATTATACAAATAATTTATAAGAGACTGTTCATGCACAGATTATTAATCGTCTTAAGTCCTACTTGAAACTATTTTAAGTCACGTCTTAGCATTTGCTGAATACAGACTTCTCCTTAAACATTAATTGATCTATACACGGTGTCACAAAGCGCTACAACTTCCACGTATGCCCCATAGTATTTTAGAAAGGCGCCTAATAAGCGATATAACTCCTTTGAATGTGAGTGAACAATCGCCGTCATTTAAATAATAGAAGATAAAAAACAAAAGCTTAAAGCCAAATTTGTTTTTTATCAAAAGGGTAATAATAAGGAAGTCACATGAAAGAGACCAAGAGTGAGCTAGCAGGTACTGATCGTCCGGATTTGAAAAATCATAATGAGAAGAATGCCCAGCTTGATGCATACCGTCGTGATGCAACTGGGCAGGCTCTGACCACCAACCAGGGGGTGAAAATTTCTGATAACCAGAATAGCCTGAAAGCTGGTACCCGTGGTGGAACTTTGCTGGAAGACTTTATCTTTCAGGAAAAAATGACGCATTTTGACCATGAGCGTATTCCTGAACGTATTGTGCATGCCCGTGGTGTGGCAGCACATGGTGTATTTAAGGCTTATCCTGGCAATGAGCGCTTTACCAAGGCTGGATTCCTGACCGATACTGAGCGCGAGACTCCTATGTTTGTGCGCTTTTCTACCGTACAGGGTCCACGAGGTTCAGCGGATACAGTACGTGATATTCGCGGTTTTGCGATGAAGTTCTATACTCAGGAAGGGGTATATGACCTGGTGGGAAATAATGCGCCAGTATTCTTTATCCAGGACGGAATCAAGTTCCCGGATTTCGTGCATGCGATGAAGCCTGAACCACATACCGAGATTCCTACTGCACAGACTGCGCATGATACATTCTGGGATTTCGTTTCTCTTGTACCTGAAACTGCCCATGCGGTGATGTGGGCAATGTCTGACCGTGCTATTCCACGTAACTTCCGTTCAATTCAAGGCTTCGGTGTCAATACTTTCCGTATGATCAATGCGGATGGTGAAGCAGTTTTTGTTAAATTCCACTGGACACCAAAACAAGGTCTGACCCAGCTGACTTGGGATGAGGCACAAAAACTGGCAGGTCGTGACCCAGATTTTCACCGTCGTGATTTGTATGATGCAATTGAGTCAGGCAATTATCCGGAATGGGAACTAGGTGTACAGATCGTGCCTGAAGCCGATGAGCACAAGTTTGATTTTGACCTGCTGGATGCGACTAAACTCATTCCTGAAGAGCTTGTACCGGTTACACCAATTGGTAGCTTTGTACTTAACCGTAATGTGGAAAACTTCTTTGCAGAAACCGAGCAGGTGGCCTTCTGTCCGGCACATATTGTACCGGGGATTGATTTCTCGAATGACCCATTACTACAGGCACGTGTGTTCTCCTATACCGATACACAGTTGATTCGTCTAGGTGGACCAAACTTCCACCAGATTCCAATCAACCAGCCAGTTTGCCCATTCCATAATAATCAGCGTGATGGTTATCATCAGCGTGCGATCCATCGTGGACAGGCCTCTTATGAACCAAATTCTATCGATAATAACTGGCCAACGGAAACCACACCGGCAGCGTCGAATGGTGGTTTCGAAAGTTATGCCGAGCGTATTGACGGACGTAAGATTCGTGAGCGTAGCCCATCATTTAGTGACCACTTTACCCAGGCACGATTGTATTACCGCAGTCTGACGCCATATGAACAACGTCATGTGGTGAATGCGTATGTTTTTGAACTGAGCAAGGTGCAACGTTTGTATATCCGTGAACGTGAAGTGCTAGAAATTCTGTGCAATATCGATCTGGATCTGGCTCAGCAGGTGGCAACCAAACTGGGGATTGTAATTCCGCCAGAAAAACTGAATGTGGAATTGCCGGAAGTAACGCCATCTAAACGCATTTCTCTGGAAGCCTTCCCGGCACCCGATATTAAGGGCAAGAAAATTGCTGTTCTAGTGCATGACAAGGTTAATCAGGCGAATGTGGATGCGGTATTGGCTTGGGCCAAGGAGGAAAGTGCCATTGCTGAGGTACTCGCTCCGACACCTGCACCTGTATTGAGCAGCAATGGTGCAGAAGTAATGGCAGATGGTATGCAACGAGGTGAGCCATCAGTACTTTATGATGCCGTTGTTATGGTCGATGGTGATAATTATGACCAGGTGTTGAAAGACGGCACGGCAAAACACTACATCATTGAAGCTTACGTACACTTAAAGCCAATTGTACTCTTGGGTGAAAAAGCTGATCTGATCAATACTTTAGGTTTGGTCGCTGATGAAGGCACGCTTTCACATCAAGATTTCAAATCCGTCGCTATGGAATTAAAGCAACTAATTATGAAACATCGTGTTTGGGCGCGTGAACCAGTATCAGAAATGATTCCAGGTTAAAACAGCCAAGTCAAAAAAACTCCCTCAATTGAGGGAGTTTTTTTAAGTGGTATAATTTAAATCAATCAGCTCGTATCTACATCTGTTTATCCATAAATGCATTCTGTTTAAAGACAATCCAAATGAGCGCCACAAAACCTATCCAGATGAGTAAAATCCTTATAAATTTTTAGGCTTGATAACTGGATTCATTATTTATTTCAGATGAACTGCTTTATTTTTCACTAAGTGGCCAGCGGCGGTTTACGGAGTTACCTGCATTATTATAATGAATCACTTTGGCATAATTTCCCACGGCTGTCGCATTTTCAGGAATGTTTTTAGTGACCACACTACCGGCACCGATCGTGGCATTGTTGCCAATTTTGACATCATCAATAATGCAAACATTCGGCCCAATATAGACATTATCGCCGATATAGGCTGCCTGTTTTCCGCCATTGGCACCAATGGTCGTAAATTGTGACAGATTCACATTGTTGCCAATAATTGTAGTGGGGTTTACCACTACAGGTCCACCATGGCCGATATATAATCCATAACCAATTTGCGTACTGCAATGAATGTCGATGCCGTATTTCTTTTTCTTATAATAAAAAATAGGATAGGCTAATTTCGCAATAAATAAGTTGGAAGAGGCCAGACGCAACCAGAAACTAAAATTAAAACCGCGGTTAAACAGATAGTTTTTAATCAGAGATTTTGCTGAAGTATTGCCGCAATAGCGATACAGATCACTAAGAATAAGTTGCCAGATCATGACTGAGCATCGGATAGAAAAGACAGCGTATTTTGCGCTGAAATGAAAAAATTCGGAAGTCTGCAAGACTAATGGAGTTTATAAAAATCACAATTGAAAAATTGTATGAATCTACTTTTAGAAATGTAATCAGGACTTGTGCCACCATGAAGTGCAGCCTATATTAAGCTTACGGTAGGTCAAAAAACCATGCGACGCTACCAATAAGTTGGACGGATCAATGACAGTTAGTTGAGCTCGAATTTCGATTCAGGCAATAAATCTAGCACTAGCCATCCAACACAGAGCCCGCAGCGATGCGGGCTTTTTAATGTCTGGTTTTTAGTTTTGCCTGTGCGATTAAAGCGAGTAGCAACAAACTATTCATTTGGTTTTGCAATTCATCTTATGCCGGAATAATATCCTGCTAAAAAATCTTACATATTCGTTTGAAAGCCTTTTAAATAAATATGTTATAAGAATTTAGAAGATGAGAATTAATAAATCCAAATTAAAAGGAGGGCACCGCAATGACAAAAGAGATGATTGATGTGCAAGTCAAAAACCAGTATGGAAAAATCCTTGATGTAAAAGCATTATTGCGCGCCGGTGCCCAGCATAGAGATCCTTCCCAACGTTTAGAACAGCAAGTTGAATACATTGTGGTGGACGATGAAATTATCCGGCCAACGATTGAATTGCTATTTGCCAGTGAGCAAACAGACTGTATTTATCGTGTTATGGAACCAAAATAGGAAACTATTTTTTAGTTAAGCCTGGCAATATAGAAGCTATAGCTCATCTAAGGATGGGCTATTTTTTTTAAATCCTATTGTTTCAGATTAACTGATTAAAAATAAATGCCAGCAGATGATAACGAACCAAGGGATGAGGATCGGATACTTCGCTACGGTTTATACGGATTTGTTGGCATACCTGTCCTAAGTCATGTTTCTGTGCAAGGAGATATTCTTGAGACAGAGGATCGGGTTGAAGCCTGAGCTGGTGACTTTGAGACTTCAAATTAAAAGCATTCAGGCATTCTTCTATATTTTGGTGAAGCTGAAATAGGACGAGGGCTTGAGTGTTATGTTGATGAGCATATCGCATAATTTAGATTCTATTCTTATCTATTATTATGCACTTAGCTTAACGCGATTTTTAACTCAATGCCTGAATAGTAGATAGTTCAAGCATTTAGTTAATAACTTGTCAACGAGCTTAAACTTAAAAACTTTTTAGAGTGACATTCACATCATAACGAGTAAATTCTTCCAGAATCTGCTGAAGCGTTTGTTGTCCCAATGCATCTGCAGCTGCAATTTGTACTTCCTGATTGGTCTTGCTGTCAAAGCATTCAATCGTCTGAATCAGCCATTGATGTTCATAGGCAGTTTTCTCAATCAGTATGCGACGTGGTTGCAACGCATCACTGATCTGGCGAGGCAAGACATACGTGATCGCCAACTGAATATGTTCTAGTTCATCGGCAGCACTGACAAAAGTAATGACCCAGTTTCCCACCTTGCTCAGTTGCATGGGATTATCAAAAGCATCGAATTCAAAATAGTTTTGCATAAGCGTGGGAAGAATAAAAAGTAATACATTCTATATGGCTTTAAATCCTTAATATAGCTATGCATCTATAGTCGAAAGTAAATGAATACAACTACTTTTGTACGAATTAAAATTATATTTTTCAATTAAATAGAAAAATTTTTTCGCCGGATTTATTCATCTTTAAACTTAAACTAGACTTAAAAAGACTGAATCTATGGAGAGTTTTAAGCCTGAGCACGCAGCATGGATAAAGCATGGCTAATTTGCTTGAACAGTTGGTTTAACTCTTGTGAAGGCATGCGGCTTTCCTGGAGAAGTGTCAACCATTGTACCTGACAGACTCTTAAGGCATTGATATCTGGTGCTTGAGCAATATTTTGAATGTGTTGTTTGGCCAATAAGCCACAGTATTTTTTTAAACTGTCCAGCATTAAGCTGCGTACCTGTTCTTGGTTGAGTGTTATATAGGGGATGTCAGCAGGTACGTCAGGCACGTGGGGCGTGGCAACTAATGTCGTGGTAATCGGCGCTTCAAGATCAGCAGATGGGGCAGGACGAGTGATTGAAGTCTGAATATTTGATTCAGGAAAGTGTGAAGTTGATGCTTTTGCTGAGTTACTAGCAGGGGCTGAAGTGTGTACTGACTCTGTACCGAATGCTGCATTTGAAGTCTCTAACTCTTGTATTTCAATTAATCCTATATCACATAATTGTTGCAGCAAATCATGTGGTGCAATACGCGCTTTAAACTGAGGTGTGAGTAAATCAAAATCTTCAGTGCCAATTAAAACCAAAAGACGTCTTTGACGTGCATTAAGCTCGACATTGCGATGTTGAAGAACATGTAGACCCTTTGCAGTTTTTGAATAGCGCATCATACCTGAATGCCTTATATACAGAGTTCAAGTAGATGCTAATATGAGAAAATTACACTAATATGAAGATGCTGTTAAATTTGCTTAAAATTAAAGTGTTGTAATTGCAGTATTTTCTAAAGCCTTACGCAGATAAGGATCGAGATCCTCCTGACGAAGCAGCCATTGCACATAGTCAGCAGGCAGTTCAGCAATCGCAGTGCCACGATGCTTACCAAAATTGATGGTACGTGGAATACGCGCATCTTCAGAAGCTTCATATAGTTCTTCAATACTGCTGATTTTCAGGTGATGCACAATATGCATCAGGATATTCGCAGTCAGAATAATATCCATATCAGCACGATGCGCTTTACGGATCATTTCACGGGCACGGTCACTGCCACGGGTGATCATATAAATCAGGGCAGAGATATTGTGGGCCTCAGCATCTGGCCATACGCGACGAGCCAAAGCGAGCGTACAAATCGCTTTAATATTAGATGAATTTACACCGCATTTTTCTAAGGCACGAATATCATAATCAATATTATGACCAATGATATAAGTAGTTTCCTGTGGAAGTTCGAAACTGCTGTAATGTGGCTGTCCTTCCAGATCTGATTCCAGAATATGATGCACAGCCATGGCTGCAAAAGAAATTGGTTCATCACAGCTATAGAGCTGATCAAACAGTCGGCTTTTATCCAGGCTGATTTTATGGTCCAGAATGTCCACAGGCGCATACGCAATTTCAATCGGCTGACCGTTTAGTGTATGGGTTTCAGTGTCGAGAATGATGGCCTGCATGACGAAAATTTGCCTGAAAAAGGTGAGGATTAAAATCTAACATTATTATTTCACTACTGACAATTGGAATGCCTGATTTTTACTTTTAATTGAAGGCTTTTTGACTGATACAGAATATTTTTAAACTGAACTAATAAATAAAGGTTTTTGTAGTTTCTGTAATTATTTCCAAAGCTTAAGTTTATTATGCCGAAATCAATCGAAACTTGGACTGTATTTGTTAGATAAATAACAAAATAATCTCTTGCCATTAAGACAATAACTTGGGAAATTAATCTCTAGTTTTATCATTTGATAAAACTATAAAAATCATAAGAGACAATAATTAAGACAAGGATAAGATCGATGAAACGTCATGTATTGACTGGTTCTCTACTCGCCCTAAGCGTAGCTTTAACTGCGTGTAATGATAGCGATGATGATGGTGATTATGAGTCCAAATCCGCTATTCCGGTAAATAATATTGCCAATCCGGTTGTAGCAACGCCTGTGGCTTATACCGAAACGGACCTGACTGCTGTTGCCGATGAAAGTGTGGTTATGACTTATAAGATGTTAGGTATCAATAATAACGAAACCCAGGCAACGGCACTGGTTTTTACTCCAAAAGGAACACCTCCTGCGAAAGGTTGGCCGATAGTTGCATGGGCACATGGTACGACCGGTGTGGCTGATCAGTGTGCACCAAGTCGCAATGAACTAAATCCTGATATCAAAGATATGATTGCCAGATTCCTTCAAGCTGGATACATGGTCGTTGCACCTGATTATGAAGGCTTAGGAGAGCCGAGTGGCACAGAACTTCATCCTTTCCTTAATCTTAAGAGTGAAGCCTATTCAATTACTGACGCAGTGGTAGCTGCAAAAAAATATTTAGGATTGGAAGCTTCTAATCAATGGATGGCTGTCGGACATTCTCAAGGTGGTCAAGCGGCTTTAGGTGCTGCTCAATATGCAGCACGTGCATCTCAAATGACTTATAAAGGTACGGTAGCTTTAGCACCTGCTTCTAATTTTAGTTTGATTTTGGCAGGTGGTGAGGCTCAAGCTGGACAGGAAACAAATCTGAATAAAAAAATTGAAACTTTAGCCTCTTTAGATACTTTTACTGCACTGATTGTAGCTGGATTGCGTAATCCGAACCCGAATCTGCAATATAGCCAAGTATTTCAAAATCCAACGGACGACATTGCTAAGAATGCTGAATCAGATTGTTATGAAGTATTGGGCGGAAAATTCGGTAATGAAATGGGAATTTATTTTAACGATAAAAAAACCTTAGAAGGATACCCGCGTACTCAAGCTAATTTTATGAGTATCCCAGTGGTCAAAACCTTCCTCGAAAAAGATTCTCAGCCTTTACAGGTAAAAGTGACTACACCAGTAATTATTTATCAGGGAGGGGCAGATAAGACTGTTCCAAAAGCTGCAACAGATGTTTTAGTTAGATCAGCAAATCAGAAACAAACCTCATTAGGATATATTACGAACAATTCATGGGATCACAGCAGTGTCTATACATCGAATATTCCTAATATTATTGAAGATGTAAAATCTCTAATGCCAATTCAATAACTTATTTTTATCTATATAGCTCATATTTTTTTAAGCATGAGCTATTTTTATTGCAAACTGAATAAAGTTCCTAGTCGAAAATAGCAAAGTTCATGCTACAATACGCGCCAATCTTAGCACGGCTTAAAAGCCCTAATTTAATAGGACCTCGCTAATGTTTGCCAATATCTCTATTGCTGAATTTGATCCAGAAATCGCTCAAGCAATCTCTAACGAAGATGCTCGCCAAGAAGCGCACATCGAGTTGATCGCTTCTGAAAACTATTGCTCACCAGCAGTAATGGAAGCTCAAGGATCAAAACTCACTAACAAATATGCAGAAGGCTACCCAGGCAAACGCTACTATGGCGGTTGTGAATATGTAGATGTCATTGAACAATTGGCAATTGACCGTGCTAAAGAATTATTTGGTGCTGATTACGCTAACGTTCAGCCACATGCTGGTTCTCAGGCAAACTCTGCAGTTTACCTAGCGCTTCTTAACCCAGGCGATACAGTATTGGGTATGAGCCTGGCTCACGGTGGTCACTTGACTCACGGTGCGAAAGTAAGCTTCTCTGGTAAAACTTATAACGCAATTCAATACGGTCTAAACCCGGAAACTGGTGAGATCGATTACGAAGAAGTTGAACGTCTGGCAGTTGAACATAAACCACGTATGATCGTGGCTGGTTTCTCTGCGTACAGCCAAATTGTAGATTGGCAACGGTTCCGTGAAATCGCGGACAAAGTAGGCGCTTACCTGTTTGTAGATATGGCTCACGTGGCTGGTCTGGTTGCTGCTGGCGTTTACCCAAGCCCAGTTCAAATTGCTGACGTAACAACGACAACGACTCACAAAACACTTCGTGGTCCACGTTCAGGTTTGATCCTTGCGAAAGCAAACGAAGAAATCGAGAAAAAACTTCAATCAGCTGTATTCCCAGGTAACCAAGGTGGTCCTCTGGTTCACGCGGTTGCTGCTAAAGCGATCTGCTTCAAAGAAGCAATGGCACCTGAATACAAAGCTTACCAGCAACAAGTTGTGAAGAATGCGCAAGCAATGGCTGAAGTTCTGATTGAACGCGGTTATGACGTTGTTTCTGGCGGTACAAAGAACCACCTGTTCTTGTTATCTCTAATCAAACAAGACATTACTGGTAAAGATGCTGATGCTTGGTTAGGTGCTGCTCACATCACTGTGAACAAAAACTCTGTACCAAACGATCCACGTTCTCCATTCGTCACTTCTGGTATCCGTATTGGTACACCTGCAGTAACCACTCGTGGTTTTGGCGAAGCTGAAGTACGTGAACTTGCTGGCTGGATCGCTGACATCCTGGACAGTAAAGGCGAAGAAGCTGTGATCGCTGCGGTTAAAGAAAAAGTTGCAGCTGTATGTGCAAAATTCCCTGTATATGCTAAATAATTGTACTTGAAGCAGAAAAAAGCTCCCGATCTGGGGGCTTTTTTTATTTTTTATTTCAATCAACTAAATAGCTTGTTTACTTAATAATCAATCGCGATCAACAAGCTCAAAAAATCTGCTTTTACAGCTTATGCTTTAAATTCGGAATACAGTAGAGTAATCGTATTGATCTATGGCTTGCGGATGTCGATAATTAAAAATAAAGCTCTGAATATCTGCACTGATACTGGTCTTCATTTCCATACTTGAAAAATGCTTCAAAACATAATCAATCGGAAATACGATCTGCCCATGAAGCTCCAAGCCATAGTAACATTGTGAATTGGCAAACTCGGTACCTGGTATTAACGCCACCATCTGGAGTTCTTCAAGGCTTAGCCAATGTTCAGTACAGTTCAATTCAGAACTGATAAAATAACCGATCTGGCTGGTGATCAAGAGCACAGTATTCAGCTTTTGAATGGTCTTGTTAAAGTCAGCTGTCAAAATTCCTAAATGTTTCTTAAATGCCTGAAAAAATTGATCAAGACGAAGCAGGCTTTCTGGACTATTATCAAAGTTAATGGTCTTTAATGCCTGACTGACATAAAAGGTACGTTCCGAATCCGGATGATGCAGCTGAGCACGCAGACCTTGCATGAAATCCGTGCTACTGTATGTTGAAGTAGATTGTGCAAATGCCATCTTATTCTTCTTTTTATTTCGTTATTTTAGTTTTAAATATATTGCAAATATTTTTTAAATCAAGAATTTAATTTTAATCTGTTTACGAAGATTCATTGAAATGCTCGATCAGGAGAGAGTGCATGCAAAAAACCAAGCTTATTTTGTCGGAACAGGATCTGAACCGTCTGGAGACTATGCTTGAAAATCAACCCAAGCTGACTCCAACCATGCAGCAGCTAGAGGATGAACTGGCACGGGCAGAGGTAGTTAAACCTCAAGATATTCCTGCCAATATCGTTACCATGCATGCACGCGCCTTGGTCACAATTGCTAACCAGACCAAAGAAATTACGCTGGTCTATCCGCATGAGTTCAAAGGTGAGCCGGGACAGCTGAATATTGTAGCGCCTGTCGGTGCCGCGATCCTTGGGCTGGCGGAGGGGGAAACAATTGAATGGCCGCAGCCAGACGGTGAAATGATGAAAGTCAAAATAGAAAAGGTACTGTATCAGCCAGAACGTGAAGGAGACTATTTATAAAGTCGTTCTGATCTCTTACATAATTGAACAGCCCCATATCAATGGGGCTTTTTTATTTAGTTTTGGTGTTTTGTAATTTTATTAAGATAACTAAAGCTTAAATTCAACAATATCTTTAACTTATATAAAAAATTCTATGCCTTAAAGGCTTTCCTTTGCAAAATGCTACATGTTATGTTGAAGGAAACCACGTACTATAAAAATCGGTTCAACTGAGTTTAAAGGGCTATGTCACAGATAGATGTTTTGATCCCGATCCAGGATGTTGCAGCAGATCCGAGTGAGATTTTAAGCATCAAGCGTAATGAGCTTGTCCCTTTACTCAGCGATCAGTACAGGTTGAATCATTATGCCGATCAGCTGATTCAAGCCCAGGCAGTCCTGTTAAATGGGGTTGATCCGCAACTGACCCAACAGCTCAGCCAGACCATTGAAAAAATTATTCAGGCGCTGGCAGATTCCAAAAAATATCTGAAACAGCGCAAGTTTAATGCCTTGCAAAAATGGCTAGGAATTGATCTGGATTATGGCTCCAGTCAGGTTGAGTATTATAAAAATCTGGATCGCTTGCTGGATCAGGCCAGTCATCTCAGCCGTAAACTACAGATTGAAATCCAGAAATCCCAGTCACGATTTCAACAGCTCACAGGTTTACGTGAACAGATGGCTAAACATATTCTGGCTGCAGAAGAATTTCTGCAGGAATATCCACAGTTTGTGAAAAACCAGCATCCGCTGGATAATTTTTCAGAACGTTTATCTAAGAAAATCCATACCTTAAAAACCCTGCAAGCCAGTAATGATATTGCCATTACCCAGATGCAGCTGTCCCAACAGCTTTCCTTTAGTCTGCTGGACCGGTTTAAGGAAGCACAGCAGGTATTGATTCCAGCCTGGCAATATCATGTCAAACAAAGCAACAGTAAACACTCGACAAGTGATCTGGAAAAACTTGATAATAGTCGGGAAAATCTAATTAAAACGTTAAGAAAATCGCTCGAGAAACCCTCGAAAATATAACAAGATAAGGTGAACTATGACCAATCCTGATACTGTGAATCTGCCTGTCAAAAAAGACAATGAAATTGCTGAACAGAAATTTCAGCAAATGGACCTGAAAGAACTGGGTTTACAGCCTGAGGATTTTCAGGAAGTGCTGGCAGTGCGCAAGGAATTGCAGGAAATGAGTCACAATGCTGTTGCAGAATACGGCAAGAATATTGCCAGCAAGACTGCGACCTATACTGATGAACTGCTCAATCTGGTTCAAAACCGGGATCTGGATACAACAGGTCAGAAACTGAATCAGGTGGTTCAGGTGGCACAGAAGCTGAATGCTTCCAGTATTCTGAGCAAAAATAAAACCTCAGGTTTCTTGGGTAATTTACTTAATAAATTCAAAGGTGCCAAACAGAATTTTGATACCCATTTTAATACCACCAAAGAACAGATTGATGTACTGGTCAAAGAAATTGAGACTTCACAATCTGGCTTGAAAGCACGTGTATCGACTTTAGATAAAATGTTCGATGGTGTGCAGGATGAATACAAGCAGCTGGGCATTCATATTGCTGCAGGGCGCATCCGTGAACATGAATTACAGCAGGATATTGCTGCATTGACAGCATTACCACAAGATCAGACCACTACCCAGAAAATTTATGACCTGAATCATCTGGCCAATAATCTGGAAAAACGTATCAGTGATTTGCAGGTATTGCAGCAATCCGCGATGCAGACCTTGCCCATGATTCGCATTATTCAATCTAATAATCTGATGCTGGTCGACAAGTTCTATGCGATTAAAAACATTACCTTACCGGCTTGGAAGAACCAGATCAGCCTGGCGATTTCCCTGCATGAACAAAAGAATAGTGTCCAGCTTGCCAATAGTATTGATGATGCGACCAATGAGCTGTTACGTCGCAATGCTGACCTGCTACATCAGAACTCTGTCGACACGGCTCGTGCCAACCAGCGTTCAGTCATTGACATAGAAACACTTGAACATGTCCAAAATACCCTTATTAATACAGTAAATGATGTGATTCAGATTCAGAAAGAAGGCATGCAGAAACGTACTGAAGCAACAGCACGTTTAAAAGCCTTGCAGGATAATCTGAATTATCTGGTCATTGAATCAAGTACGGACAGGTCGGAATAATATCGAGCACCTGTCCCCGGATTTATTAGAGGAGTCAGGTTTGCCACCATTAGATGAGTATGCTGTAAATCCTCGTGAGATTGAGCAGGGTGTCGTTGCACTGAAAAAGCGTCAGAATCGCCTGACCTTACTTAGTGTCACGACGGCCACCGTCGCTATTGCATCCTTAATTGGCCTGTTTCTGCATCAGGAACTGGTCTATGGGTTTTTCGGACTCAGTACCGAAGTGCAGCAATTGCATCTACCGGTTAGTGTCGATGCCAATTTAGCCAGTATTGGTGACAGCCCAGACTATTTCTTTAGTCTATTAAGCTGGTTTGGCTGGCTGATTCTGAAATTGTTTGCTTCTTTTATTGGTGCATTCTTTGTCGTGCACTTCCTGAAAAAAATCCGTTATTTTTATGTTCGCTTTCAGTCCTTTGTAATGAAATTTGTGGGCTGGTTGATTGCTTTTATCCTGATCTGGGGCGGACTGAGCTACTGGCAGCACGACCTGAATGGTGATCATGATGATACATATCAAAAGGCGGTATATTACGATAGCAATATCAATGACAGTGATATTGCCCATTATTTAGTGGATTCGGAAGATATTAAAGCACCGGTGAAGTCCTATTTGCTTGCCCAGACCGCTTTATTGCATGAACCAGCCGATTTATCAGCCGCCCGACCGCATGTACTGCGACTAATTGAGGCGGAGAAAAGCGACAATCAGTTTGATCAATATGGTTTTAAGGCAGAGCAGCTGTGGACCATGCAACAGCAGGTATACGGCAAGACCCTGACACCGGCAGCTGAATCGGTCAGTACCCAGGTACAACAAGCCAATCAGTTGGCCGATATTGTTCAGGTAGTTATCAGTATTATATTGGCCGTATCTGTAGTGATGAGTTTGATTTTCTTTGCATTGGCCAATGCCATTAAAAAACGTTCATTGCGGATTGAACAACGCTTGAACTAAACGAATAAAGCTCCAGTCATGGAGCTTTTCTTTTTATTGCTTTCTCTTTGTTGGGAGCAGACAAAATATGGTTGTTTAATGAAATAGCCATATGCCAATGTATTGAAATTATGATAAAAATTATTTAATAATCTGAAAAAACGATCATTTGTATAAAAACAAACTGTTTTACCTGTGTTTTGATTTATCCTATTATTCTTTCATCGAATAAATTATTACTCCTTTGGAGACGTTAGCAATGTTAGATCAAAATACAGCAGCCCAATTAAAAACCCTTTTAGAACGCCTTGAAGGACCAATCGAACTGGTAGCCACTTTAGATGCTTCGGATAAATCTGCAAAAATCAAAGAACTTGTAGAAGAAATCGCTGCACTGTCTGATTTAGTGACTGCCCGTTTTGATGGTACCAACAAACGTGCACCAAGCTTTGGTGTGGCTAAAGCCGGTGAACAGCCTCGCGTGTTCTTCGCAGGCCTGCCAATGGGTCATGAGTTCACCTCGCTGATTCTGGCATTGCTGCAAACTTCAGGTTATGCACCAAAAGTCTCTGATGAAGTTTTGGCGAATATTAAGAGCCTGGGTGTTCAATCGAATTTTGATGTATTTGTATCACTTAGCTGTCATAACTGTCCGGATGTGGTTCAGGCGCTCAACCTGATTGCTATCTATAATCCGGGTACAACAGCTACCATGATCGATGGGGCTTTCTTCCAGGAAGAAGTGGAAGAACGTAAAATCATGGCTGTACCTATGGTGTTCCAGGACAATGAACACATCGGTCAGGGTCGTATGACCTTGGAAGAAATCATTGCCAAACTGGATACCAATTCTGCTGCCAAAGATGCGGAAAAACTCAATGCCAAAGAAGCGTTTGATGTTCTTGTAATTGGTGGTGGTCCTGCGGGGAATACCTCTGCAATCTACGCAGCGCGTAAAGGCATTAAAACCGGTATCGTGGCTGAACGTATGGGCGGTCAGGTCATGGATACCATGGACATCGAAAACTTCACTTCAGTGCAAAAGACCCAAGGTCCAAAATTTGCTGCTGAGATGGAAGCACACGTACGTGAATATGGTGTCGACATCATGAACCTGCAACGTGTATCTGACATCAAGGGTGCAGATGAAACTGCCAATGGTCTGGTTGAAGTGACCCTAGAAAACGGTGCTAAACTGGAATCTAAAACTGTAATCCTGTCGACTGGTGCACGCTGGAGAGAGATGAATGTTCCGGGTGAGCAGGAATATAAAACCCGTGGAGTTGCCTACTGTCCACACTGTGATGGTCCATTGTTCAAAGGCAAACGTGTTGCGGTGATTGGTGGTGGTAACTCGGGTGTAGAAGCTGCAATCGACCTTGCTGGTATTGTTGAGCATGTCACCCTGGTTGAGTTTGATACCAAACTACGTGCGGATCAGGTACTTCAGGACAAGTTGAACAGCTTGCCGAACACCACGGTGATCAAGAATGCGCTTTCAACAGAAGTAGTGGGTGATGGTTCACAGGTAACTGCACTGAAATACAAAGACCGTGCCACAGATGAAGAACATACGGTTGAGCTTGCAGGGATCTTCGTTCAGATCGGTTTGTTACCGAATACGGATTTCCTGAAAGAAACCAAAGTTGAGTTAAGCAACCGCGGTGAGATTGTGATTAACGAGCGCAATGAAACCAATGTGAAAGGTGTATTTGCAGCGGGTGACTGTACCACAGTACCTTACAAGCAGATCATTATTGCCACAGGTGAAGGCGCGAAAGCATCACTGTCTGCATTTGATTACATCATCCGTTCAGGTCAGTAATAAAAGAAAGCACCTAGGTTCCCCAAAACCCAGGTGCTAGAACATCAATCGACTCTATTTCTTATTCCCTTTTTACAGGAACTCCGGACGCTAACACCAGAGTTCCTTTTTTTATACTTGCTTTCCTTCGTTTTAGATCAGTCAGAAGCATCCCCAATTGCTTCTGACTGTTCCTTTCCTCTGCACTGTTTTTGTTTTAATTTATTATTATGCCTTCCCCAAGGTGGTTCTTTAGATCAGCATAAAATATGCCATCTTTAAGATTTCATTAAGAGTTGAATAGATTCAGTCCCTTAAATTTCTCCATCAATTGTTCTTTGGTCTCCACATGCTCCGGATGGGGCATAATGCAGTCAATTGGACACACGGATACACAGGTTTGATAATCATAGAAACCGACGCATTCCGTACAGCGATTGACATCGATTTCATAGATTTTGTCACCTTCATAAATGGCATCATTCGGACACTCTGGCAGGCACATGTCGCAGTTGATGCATTTATCGGTAATCAAGAGTGCCATGCTTAGCCTGCCTGATAAGCGAGTGAAGATGCGGAAATATCTGCAGTCGATGTCGGCAGGTTGCGAATCAGCAGGGCATATTGCATATCAATATCTGCTGGAATCGGAATTTCGACGATATGCCCCGAACCTTTGGCATCTTCAATCAGATTGCCTTTACGGTCTTTGATTTCCGTCAAGGTGAAGGTAATGTTGCCTTTAGGCGTCATCAGCTCCAGTGAGTCACCCACTACAAAACGGTTTTTCACATCGATCTTGATGTAATCTCCATTTCGCTCTAGTACTTCACCACAGAAAATTTGATGATCAAAACTGGAAGAACCATGTTCATAGTTCTGATATTCACTATGTACATGGCGGCGCAGGAAGCCTTCGGTATAACCCCGATTTGCCAGACCTTCCAGTTGGGTCATCAGTGATGGATCAAATGGCTTGCCAGCTAAAGCATCATCAATGGCTTTGCGGTAAATCTGTGCAGTACGTGCACAGTAGAAATAGGATTTAGTCCGACCTTCGATTTTTAGCGAATGCACACCAACTTTGGTTAATCGTTCTACATGCTGGACTGCACGCAAATCTTTTGAGTTCATGAAGTAAGTGCCATGTTCATCTTCTTCGGCAGCAAACATATCTTCATCGTTACGCTGAAGTAGGACCGGCTCGTCAAATTGATGTTGAGCTACTTTATGAGCTTCATCCATATCTTGGGAGCAGCAGCCTGAATCCAGATTTTTCACCGGTATCACATCACCGGTCACATCTTCTTTGGCATCCAGAACTTTGTATTCCCAGCGGCAAGCATTGGTGCAGGCCCCTTGGTTGGCATCACGTTTATTCATGTAGCCAGACAACATGCAACGGCCTGAATAAGCCATGCACAGTGCGCCATGCACGAAGACTTCAATCTCCATATCTGGTACTTGCTGTTTGATTTCTGCAATTTCTTCAATGGATAGTTCACGTGACAGAATCACACGAGTAAGCCCCATATTTTTCCAGAACTTTACCGTTGCCCAGTTCACGGCATTGGCCTGTACAGACAGGTGAATGTCCATATGCGGGAAATGTTCACGCACCATCATAATCAGACCTGGATCGGACATGATCAGTGCATCCGGTTGCATCGCCACCACAGGTTCAAGGTCACGGATAAAGTTTTTCAACTTGGAGTTATGTGGCTGGATATTGACCACCACATAGAATTTTTTGCCAAGATCATGTGCTTCTTTAATGCCAATCGCTAAATTGTCATGATCAAATTCATTATTACGAACACGCAGGCTATAACGCGGCTGGCCAGCATAGACTGCATCTGCACCATAGGCAAAAGCATAGCGCATATTTTTCAGTGAGCCAGCAGGTGAGAGAAGTTCAGTAACAGGGATTATACTCATGACGAAATCGAAAGACATATAAAAAGTACGGCTTTTATTTTATTCATCTAAAAACAAGATTCAACCAAGTAAATCACTCGGAAATCATGGTTTTTGTTGATATTTTCAACATTATCAAATAAGTAAAACTGAAATAAATATACAGACTATTGATCTTCGATTTCAGACCGTTCCAGGGTTTTCAGGATTTGACAATGGTCAACCGTAGTCGGTGTATTACAGCTATTTCTTAGCTCGGTAAGCTGAGTTTTAAAAGCTGCTAATTCTTTCATTTTACTGGTGATATCCTGTAGATGCTGGTCAATAATATTGTTGACTGCTGTACAGTTCTGCTCGGGATTTTGTTCTAGTTCGATTAAGGTCTCGATTTCCTTTAAGGACATATCCAGATCACGACAACGCTTGATAAAAATCAGTCTTTTAAGCGCTTCATCATCAAAATAACGATATTGATTATTTGCTCGAAAATTCGGCGTGATGAATCCTTTTTTCTCATAAAAACGCACCGTGTCAGTACTTAAATGTGACTTTTTGGCGATTTCTGAAATCAGATACAAAGACATATACACCTCGGGCTTGACCTTGGAGTTACTCCATAGTTTCTAATCACTGTATCGTATTTCGTATAAAAATACATCGGAGAATAATATGGCCTGTAGCTGTAGTCATGAATCGGCACCCATCAAGCCAAACAGCAAGTTTAGAATGGCTTTATGGATTGCTTTATGGATTAATCTCAGTATGTTTCTGGTAGAGCTGGTCGGTGGAGCCTATGCTCATTCTTCAGCTTTATGGGCCGACTCGCTAGATTTCTTTGGGGATGCAGTGAATTATGGGATTTCACTAGCTGTATTAGGTGCAAGCCTGTACTGGCGAGCCACTGTAGCCTTAATTAAAGGCCTGACTATGGCAGCCTTTGGTCTGGTGGTGATGGCTAAAGTCATCTATGCCTATCTGCTCGGTATTCCTCCTGAAGCCATCACGATGGGTATCATCGGCGCAATCGCTTTACTGGCCAATGTGATCACGGCTGTGATTCTTTATGCTTTCCGTGATGGAGACTCAAACATGAAGTCTGTGTGGCTGTGTAGCCGAAATGATGCAATTGGCAACGTAGCAGTTATTTTTGCGGCCATTGGTGTATTTGGAACCGGTAGTCTATGGCCCGATATGATTGTGGCGGTGATTATGGCCAGTCTGGGACTAACTGCAGGATATCAGGTGGTGAAGCAGGCATTACAAGAACGTCGTACAACTGCATGATAAAAATTAATGCTAAATAAAAAAACCGGGCAATTTTGCCCGGTTTTTTAGATTCAAGGCATCTTATTTTTCAACGAATGCACGTTCAATTACATAATCGCCTAGAACACCCATACGTGGAGATTCTTTCAGACCGTGTTGGTCAAGAAGGGCAGCAACGTCATCAAGGAAGGCTGGGCTACCGCATAGCATTGCGCGGTCAGTTTCAGGGTTAAAACGTGGCAGACCGATTTTTTCAAACAGTTCACCAGTTTCAATTGCAGTCGTTACACGGCCTTGATTTGGATATTCTTCACGAGTTACCGTCGGGTAATATACCAATTTTTCTTTAGCGCCCAATTCTGAGAAGAACTCATGATTTGGAATTTCGTTCAGAATCAGATCTTGATAAGCCAGTTCTGAAATAAAACGTGTACCATGAACCACGATAATTTTCTCAAAACGTTCATAAGTTTCAGGATCGCGAATAGTCGACAGGAAAGGTGCAAGACCAGTACCTGAAGACAACAAGTACAGATTCTTACCAGGATTCAGGTCATCCAGAACCAGTGTACCTGTCGGTTTTTTAGAAACCAGGATTTCATCGCCAACTTTTACTTTTTGCAGAATAGAAGTCAGTGGACCATCTGGAACTTTAATCGAGAAGAATTCCAGTTCTTCTTCATAGTTTGCACTTGCAATTGAATATGCACGCATTAAAGGCTTACCATTGACCTCAAGGCCGATCATCACAAACTGACCGTTTTTAAAACGTAATGCAGTATCACGAGTCGTTTTAAAAGAGAATAATGTGTCATTCCAATGGTGGACGTGAGTAATCTTTTCGACGTTAAAAGCAGCCATTAAAGGTCTCAATAAGTTATCAAATTAGAACAGGTTGCTATTCTAAACCAAATTCATTCTCGATAAACTGAATATATTTAATTGAGCTTATCA
The DNA here is from genome assembly GCF_052044895.1 of Acinetobacter sp. 22323. Classification (NCBI taxonomy): domain Bacteria; kingdom Pseudomonadati; phylum Pseudomonadota; class Gammaproteobacteria; order Moraxellales; family Moraxellaceae; genus Acinetobacter; species Acinetobacter sp. 22323. Next base: position 75,373 of record NZ_JBQEOL010000001.1, read on the forward strand.
AAAAAAGTGATTATGACTGAACTGACTATACCTGTAATCGGTATAATGAAATCTCCCTATAAAGAAAAATTTGGTATTCCACGTCAGCCTAATCTGGTGGAAGTGGAATCCTATATTGAAATGCAGGCGCCTTATAATGATCTGCTGGCTTTTGAGGGGATTGAGGAGTTTAGCCATTTATGGCTGCTCTGGCAGTTTCATGACAATAAAAATCAGGAAAACAGCAAGTTCCGTCCACAGGTACGCCCACCGCGTTTAGGTGGAAACCAGAAAATAGGGGTGTTCGCGACACGTAGTATGTATCGTCCTTCGCCGATTGGTTTATCCGTGGTCAAGCTGAAAGAAGTGAAAAAAGTTGGCAAAACAGTCCGTGTTTATGTGACGGGCAGTGATCTTTTAGAGGGCACGCCGATTGTCGATATTAAACCTTATATTCACTATTCCGACGCTGTGATGGAAGCGCAAAGCGGTTATGCTCAGGAGGAGCCGGTACGCAAATATGTGGTCTGGTCGGAACAGGCAGAGCTGGAAAGAGAGCAGTTAGTCCAAACGAAAGGCCTTTCGGAACAAGTCATTCGGGAACTGGCAGAGGTTTTATCCCTTGATCCACGTCCAGCCTATCAGGAGAATCCAGAGCGAATTTATGGTATGCGCTTTGCAGATTTCAATATCAAATTTATTGTAAATGAAACGTCTGTCCTGATTGTAGAGATTGAGTGATGGCTAAAGGGTTAGGGTACTTATACTTTCTGCTCAAATCATTCTAAAGTTTCAGCGTCCACCACAAAATTCCGATCAAAACTGCCATATGTAGAATCTGTACAGGTACAAAATACATCGCATATTTGAATCCGCCTGACAGGCCGGAATTTACAGATTTTGCTAAAGCATGGGCTGCAAGGCCTATGAGCAGGGCCTGAATTAGCCGTGTATTGCTCGGGTCACCCTGAATGACCACACTGGCCATGGCTGCATGAATCTCGAATAGTGAAGCCAGCAGGGTACCTGCCAGCAAGCCGGCATCGCCGAGTAAGAGTTCCAGCCCATAAATCGCAGCCTGAATCAGTGTCAAAGTGACTGCAATGATGACCGCTTCTTTCAAGCTAAACATCCGGCTATCTTCTTCTTTTTCACAATTTTCTGGCGGTTTGGCTTTACGCAGCAATAGAAATGCACAGGCAGCCAGAATGGCCATTGCCACTAAGGAAGGAAGCAAAATAATTTTAAGCCAGCTAAAAGATACGCCTCCGACCACAATGAACAGCAGTACTAAAGTCGAGATACAGGACATGAGTGCGGCACCCGCATTGGATCGAGCATCCATCTCACCTTTACGGACCTGTAGGCCCAGTTGGGCTACTGTGGCTGTGCTGGAAACAAAACCAGAGGCAATCGAAGAAAGCATCAGGGCATTTTTTGTAGAAAGTAAACGTTTGGCAATATGCGCTAGCGCCTGTACCACCAAAATTAAAGTTAAGAGTTTCAGAATCAGGTAGGGATTAAGCACCTTGCCCCATAGCGGTGTATCGGGTGTCAAAGGTAAACCAATCAAGACCAATGCCAGTAACAGTAAACCATCCCGGAATTCAGCTTCAGTAATCCATTTTCCAGCAATGTTATGCATGGAATGTTTGGCCATCAGAATGACGGTAATGAGTACTGCAAGTCCGGCAGCCAGCGGAATATTCCATAGACAGATTGCCCCAATAAAATAGGCCATCACAAAAGCAAGTTCGGTGGTAATTCCAGGATCATCCGGCTGATTTCGGATAGAGGAAATGACCATGCCACCAATAATTAGTGCGCCCACCAGGCCAGTGATTATTCCGAATAAAAAACAGATAGCTCCCAATAGGGCGCAGATAGCAAAAGAACGTAAGCCTGCAAAGCTTGGCTGTTGCTCCCGCTGTTTATGCCGTTCTCGTTCCAGGCCTATCAATAAGCCACAGCCCAATGCTGAAGTCAGGATAGTGAGCAGTTCCTGAAAGGAGCTGTCATTCATGGGCACTGCGCTAAAATCCATATCCGGCCTCAGCTATGAATAAGTAATTATTTTCAAAGGTATCTCTAAAATATAGGCCATAAGCTAGAGGATGAACAAGAGAGAAATGTGAGAGATAAGCTAGGGCGAAAAGATTGGTAGCGCTAAAGATTGGCATTAGCTAGCAGAAACAGCCAGAAGACACAGCAGGAGAATGCGAAAAATAGCAAAAACTTGTTATAGTGAAGGCAAGTTTAGGGACCTATAACAATGAAATTTGACTTTGAAATTGATACCGCGTGGTGTCTGGAGCAACTTTTTAAAGACGGTAAGATCAGTGATAGAGACCGTATGCTGGTACAGACGACGCATCGTCAGCGTGAACAGCTGAAATGGCATCCTTTACAGTGGATTGCCAATTTTAATCTGGTCGACCGTTCTCATCCCCAAAGTACACTTACCCTAAACCGTTTATGTCAGTGGTTGTCAGAAAAAACAAATCTGCCATTTTATATTATTGATCCTTTAAAAGCCGATGTTCAGGCACTTACCGCAGTAATGTCGCAGGAGTACGCACTCCGTAACCGTATTCTCGCTGTTGAAATACAGCCAGACAAAATTCTGATTGCTACAGATCAGCCTTATAAAATGGAATGGGTGTCGAATCTACAGCAGAATATCAGCCCGCGCCGTATTGAACGGGTGCTACTGAATCCGGAACAGTTGCAGCGATATATTGTCGAGTATTATCAGGTTAGTCGCGCTGTCAGTGGATCACAAAAATCCTCGGCTTATGACCGTGAAAATAAGGGGGTAGAAGCACTTTTACAGCTCGGTGATTCGCAAAATCCAGATGCCAATGACCAGCATATTGTTAAACTGGTGGACTGGGTATTACAGTTTGCCTTTGAACAGGGTGCCAGTGATATTCATATGGAACCACGCAAAGATACCGGGAAAATCCGTTTCCGTATTGATGGCGTGCTGCATACCATTTATAAAATGCCAGCCAATACGCTTACTGCAGTGATTTCACGTATTAAAATTCTGGGCCGGATGAATGTGGCAGAAAAGCGCAAGCCACAGGATGGCCGTCTAAAAACCCGTACGCCTAAAGGGCAGGAAACGGAACTGCGTTTATCGACCTTACCCACCGCTTTTGGTGAAAAACTGGTAATGCGTATTTTCGATCCGGAGGTATTAGTACGCAGCTTCCAGCAACTGGGTTTTGAAGGGTATTTGCTGAATGAATGGAATACACTGACCAGTCATAGTCATGGCATCATTCTGGTGACTGGACCTACAGGCTCGGGTAAAACGACTACGCTGTATTCAACTTTAAAGCAGCTGGCGACTGAAGAGGTCAATGTCTGTACCATTGAAGATCCAATCGAGATGCTAGAGCCAAGCTTTAACCAGATGCAGGTAAATACCGGGATTGATCTGGGTTTTGCCGATGGTGTACGGGCATTAATGCGTCAGGATCCAGATATCATCATGGTCGGTGAGATTCGTGATCAGGATACTGCCAATATGGCGATTCAGGCAGCATTGACCGGTCACCTGGTTTTATCCACATTACATACCAATGATGCACCGTCGAGTTTAACCCGTCTGCATGATCTGGGTGTACAACCATTCCTGACTGCTGCAACGATTCTGGGTGTGTTGGCTCAGCGTCTGGTGCGTAAATTGTGTCCACACTGCAAAGTAGAAGGCTTTATGGATGAGCAGGAATGGCAGCATTTAGCAGCAGATTATCCATTGGCCCGTCCAGAATTTGTGTTCCGTCCAGTAGGTTGTGAGGAATGTCGTCATACGGGTTATAAAGGGCGTATAGGGATCTATGAATTTATGCCACTGAGTTTGGTAACCAAACAGCTGATTGGTGCAGATGCCAACTTGAACCAGTTACGTGTTCAGGCGAAAAAAGAAGGTGTAGAACCACTTAGAATTGCGGGTGCACGAAAAGTCATTGAAGGTGTCACCACGCTAGAGGAAGTACTACGTGTAGTGCCACTGAATTAACTTTTAAAACCCATTTTTGAAAATGAAGTTTTCTTAAGATTCAATTCATCTTTAGCTGTTTTAATAGCTTCATCGAAACAAGACAGCTTAAAAGGTACTGAATATGAAAAATATGACCAAAGCATTTGTAGCAGTGGCACTTATTGGCTCAGCAACAACTGTGACTATGGCAGAAAGTACAGTAAACCAAGGCGCTTTTGCCAAAACTGTATCGGTAAAACAAGCACTCACCATGAAAGATGACAGCAAGGTACAAATCAAAGGTCATGTGGTGAAGTCAGTAGGCGACGAAAAATATCAATTCCGTGACAACACAGGCAGCATCAATGTCGAAATTGATGATGAGTTATGGCAAGGCAAACCGATTTCTGCCAAAACACCAGTAACCATTATTGGTGAAGTAGATATCGATTACAAACCAGCGAAACGTGTTGAAATCGATGTTGATGAAGTGCGTTTCAATTAAGGCATTGGCGATAGCTGAATGACCTGACTAGAGAAAACCACATGCAATATTACAAAAAGCATGTGGTTTTTTTTGTTTAAAATTCATGATTATATGTTGAAAATAAGGGAGAATTCAGCGTGCGTATTCTTTTGGCGGAAGATGATGCCTCACAGGCAGAAAGCATTCAGACCTGGCTGGAAATGGATGGCTATGTAATTGACTGGGTTGAGCGTGGGGACCATGCCATTCTGGCGCTTGAACAGCATCAGTATGACTGTGTGTTACTGGATCGTGGTTTACCGCGAGCCAGTGGAGATCAGATTCTGACGACGCTACGTAAACTGCAGAAAGATACGCCAGTTATTTTTATTACCGCTCGAGACAGTATTGATGACCGGGTAGAAGGACTTGATTTAGGTGCCAATGATTATCTGGTCAAACCTTTTAGCCTGGAAGAATTGTCTGCACGAATTCGTGCCCAGATCCGCTTGCAGCAAAAAAATCTGAGCCATGTGCTGACCTGGGAAGACCTGCAGCTGGATATACAGGCTAAAACTCTGACTAAAGCAGGTGAAGTGGTGAACTTAACGGCCAAAGAATTTCAGATTTTGCATAAATTGATGCAAAAGCCAGAGCATGTAGTGACCCGGGAACAGCTGGAAGAATCTCTCTATGCCTGGGGGGATGAAATTGAGAGTAATGCCATCGAGGTTTTTATTTATCAACTGCGCAAGAAAATTGGAAGTCAGATGATCAAGACCATACGTGGGCTGGGTTATCGTATGCATAAAGCTGAAGGGTAGATCAATCATGGCTCAGGTGATTTCACTGCAACACAAGCTGATCAAGAATGCTATGTATAGTTCCATTCTGGCGGGTTGTCTGGCCTGGTTGTTATTACTGGGCATTTCTGGCTATCAGTCTATGCAGATTCATGATGAACTGATGGAAGATATTGCGGAACTGTTACTTGGCGATGTGACTCAGTCCCAAGGTCACAATGTGGATGATATCAGTGAAGAGTTTGAGATCCAGTATCGACTTTGGCTGAATCAGGACCAGCTAACCACTTCCGAAAAGAACAATCTGTTGCAACATCAGTTACGTTATCAATCAGGCCTACATTTTTATTTTGAAGATGGACAGTTATTACGAACTTTGATAGCTGAAGATAATGGACTTAAAGTTCAGGTCATACAGCCAGTATCCATACGCTTTGAACAGATCTGGAATAGTATTCTGGGTTTTGGTTTAATCCTTCTAATATTGTGGCTGGTGAAATGGTTATTACTACATCTATTGATTAAGCGACAGTTAAAGCCGCTTAACCGGATTTCACAGGATATTGCCTCCAAATCCGCCCAGGATCTAAGTCCGGTTCAATCACCCGAACCGCAAATTGCTGAGCTACAACCCATTGTCAGTCAGTTAAACCGGATGCTGGCTCGGGTAGAGCAGTCCTTGAGTGCAGAACAGCGCTTTACTGCAGATGCTTCGCATGAACTACGCTCACCCTTATCAGCGATTCAAATGCGCCTGCAGGTGTTAAAACGCAAATATCAGACTCATGAGACATTGTCTCAGGATCTGGCGCAGATTCAGAAAGATGTCAGTCGCGGTACTCAGGTTCTGGAAAACCTCTTGTTACTAGCTCGACTGGACCCTGAACAAAATCATAACCTGCCACAACAAAAGTTGGATCTGCCTGAGCTTATTCAGGATGCTTTAAAAACACTCACGCCGTTTGTAGAAGAGAAACAGCTGGACCTAAAACTTGAGCTAAATCCTGCTGATATTTCAGGAAATGCCGAACTCATTTTCAGTTGCGTGCGAAACCTGATCGACAATGCCATCAAATATACGCCGTCTGCGGGTACAATTCTGATCCAGTGCCAGCATCAGGCGGATAAAACAGAAGTGGTGATTGAGAATTCAGGAGAGGGAATTTCTGAGGAAACTTTACAGCGACTGGGTGAGCGTTTTTATCGCGCTTTGGGCACTAAAACCCAAGGATCAGGTCTGGGATTATCCATCTGCCAGAAAATCATGCAATTGCATCATGGTGACATTCAATTTATGGCTTCTGATCTGGGCGGGTTAAAAGTCGTATTGCGTTTTTAGATCTAGAATCAAGAAACAGACCAAATAAGAAAAAAAGCAGTACGCGCTGATTCATACTGCTGATGACCACGTTTATTATTGTGTGAGTTATTTTATTTATTTAGTGAGAATGAGACGATTATTTCGGGTCAAGCGTAGGCGGTATTCTTCACCGGCATGCATGATGCGAATTTCGCGTCCGAGAGCAAACAGGTTATTTGAATGCAGCATTGGTAATGCATGATGAGCGTCATTGTTACGTGTAAACAGGCTAAAAGGTGCGTTCATTCCATCGACTCCGTGGTATGTGCTTGGATTGATTTAAATGATAATCATTATCGAATAGAGCTGTCAACGCCTAAATTTTTCAATTCCTAAAAAATCCGCTATCACTTACAATTTGTAATATTTCCAGCCAGTTTATCTTCGTATGTCCAAAGCAAATATTCATGTCGCGATTGCCTTGTTATTTCACCAAAATCAGGTTCTGGTTGGCTGGCGGGAAGCGAAACAGCATCAGGGAAATAAACATGAATTCCCTGGCGGCAAAGTAGAAGAAGGTGAAACACCGCTGCAAGCCTGCCGTCGTGAGATCCAGGAAGAAGTCGGTATTAATATCGAGCTTTGGCATCCTTTCGATTTTATTCGTCATGAATATGAAGATGTGATTGTGCATCTGCATTTATTCCATGCCAGTGTAGCTGAAGCACAGTTAGCCCAGATTCAGCAACCCTGGAAGTGGTATAGCCGCGAGCAGTTACAGCAGCTGAATTTTCCGAAAGCCAATGCAGTGATTTTAAAAAAACTGTTATGGCCACAGATGATTAAAATCAGCAGTGATCTGGCAGATCTGCATCAGCTCGACAAAGCGCAAATGCTGTATTGGCGAGTTGACGCCAACGCAGAACAGGCCGAGAAATTGGCAACCCTGCCGTTAGAAAAATTATCCCAATTGATTATTAATCATGACTTATATCTGCTGCTGGATGAACAACAGCAACAGAGTATTCAGACTTTACATCTTAAACAGGCACAGCTGAATCAACTAAGTACCAGTGATCTGGTTATAGGGAAACGCTATATTGCGGCGTGTCATGATCATGCGTCTACACAACGGGCAGAACAGCTGGGCTGTGAAGCAATTTTTCTGAGTCCTGTGCTTCCAACAGCGACTCATACAGAAGTAGAGCCACTGGGATGGATTACCTTTGAGAAGATTGCCAAACAGATTCAGATTCCTGTGTATGCACTTGGTGGAATCAACAAAGAAGATTTGAATCTGGCTCAATCCCATCATGCCTACGGGATCGCAGGCATTCGCGGGATATAAGTAAGTTAATTACTAAAAGTAATTATAGCTTAAAGAGCGCTCAATGCCTTCTGTGCTTTTTGAATGGTTTGTGGATTTTTCTGCAGCTGACCAGCTTTAAGAATTACCTGCCAGAGCTGCTTTTTCATAGCATTACTTTGGGCATAGCTAAGGCCGCGCTGCGCAAACGCTTGCGCATTGGCGGGTTTATTCTTGCGGTTCGCCAGCATCCCTAAATACAGATAGGTTTCAGGAGACTGTGGTGCCAGTCGCTGTGCCTGGGTAACATAGGTTTCAGCCTGATCAAACTTTTGTGCTTTATACGCTGTCTGAGTCTGCTGCATCAATGTCTTGAAAGCAGGTAACTGACGGCCATCATCAAACTGCTGTGGTTTAGGTTTCTGCTGCGGCACGACCACTTTTTGACGTTTGATTTCAGGATGATCATAAGGCGTAATCACTACACCATCAGATTTCTGCACCCGTGGTTTTTCAGGTGCAGGCTTGGCTGGAGCAGATGGTTCCTGCTGTATGGACTGACAACCGACTAAAGCAACTAAAATTGAACCAATCAGGATTTTTTGAAACATATATCTCACTCAATTAGGGTGAATAACTACCGCTTGAGATAATACGTGTATCTTGTAAAGAATCACGTTGGTTTTCCGTTTCAGTTTCTTCAATCCAGATCCCAATTTCATCGCTTGGATCGTCAAAACCTTGAGGTTCTTCTGAATCAATCGTATGTGGGGCAGGGGCATAATGCGATGCGCCACAAGCAGTAGCCTGATTTGGCATGCTGTGACGAGTCAACGGAATATACATGGCACCTTCACAGCCTTGAGCAGACAAATGACCTGTCGCGCGATCGACCCATTGCCATTGTACCTCACCTGGTTGATGCAGATTCACTGGCTTCTGGCGTAGCTGCTTCATGACACTGGTCCATACCGGTAGCGCACCAGATGATCCGGTCAAACCAGTAATCTTATTGTCATCCAGACCTAACCAGACCACAGCTAGGTAATTACCAGAATAGCCTGCGAACCATGAGTCACGGGTATCATTGGTGGTCCCTGATTTGCCAGCCAGACCAAGATTGCGTGGCAGGGTACTATAAGCAGATTGACCGGTACCGCTGCTCATGACCTGCTGTAAACCGTTGTTCAGGATATAGGCATAAGCCGGATCAATGGTTGGCTGAACCGTCAGGCCATAGCGATCGACCAGACGACCATTGGCATCCACCACGGAACGAATAGCTTTGACCGGATATTTAAAACCGCCAGTTGCAAAATTGCCATACAGACTCATCACTTCCATAGGTGACATATCTACCGCACCCAGATAAATGGAAGGGTAGGACGGAATATCAGAAGTCACACCAAATTTCTTTAGATGATTGATAAAGGTTGACATACCGAATTCCTGCGCCAAACGTACCGCGGACAGGTTATAGGAATTTGCCAGTGCCTGAGACATTGGAACCACACCATGTGGGCGGCCACTATAGTTCTTGGGGGTCCAGGTCTTGCCATCAGTTTTAATGCTCAGCTCGCTGTCTTCGATCGGGCTACCCCAATGGTAACGGTTCGATTCAATTGCGGTCAGGTAAATCACAGGTTTTAATAACGAACCCACCTGACGTTTGGCATCCAGGGCACGGTTAAAGCCGGTAAAGTCCTGGGTCGAACCAACTGCAGCAACCAGTTCACCATTTTCTGGATGAGTGACCAGCACCGCACCTTGCAAATCTTTTAAACGTTTCGGATTTGATCTGCTTAAGTTCGCCACTGTATTTTTGAAACTTTGCTGAATACGGGTCTGTGCCAATGGATCCAACGTGGTAAAGATGCGTAGGCCCTGATTGGTAATGTCACCTTCCTGATATTCGGTACGCAGCTGACGACGCACAATATCCAAGAAGTCAGGAAAACGTGCCGGACCCAGGGTTGGTTTTGTAATGACATTGAGAGGGCGTGCCTTCTCGGTTTCGTATTGCTCTTGGGTCAGATAACCCATGACCAGCATATTGTTCAGCACAATATCACGACGTCTTTTCGCCGTTTCAGGGTTACGCCATGGATTGTAGAGGGAAGGACCTTGTACCAGACCAACTAGAAATGCCTGTTGAGAAATATTTAATTCGCGCAACGGCAGACCAAAATAGAATTGGGACGCCAGACCGTAACCATTAATAGAATAATTGCCATTCTGGCCTAGATTCACTTCATTTAAATAGGCTTCAAGAATTTCATCCTTGTCATAATGCAATTCAATCAACATCGCCATAAAGGCTTCATTGACTTTACGTTTTAAGGTACGCTCTGGACTTAAATAGAAGTTTTTGACCAGCTGCTGGGTTAAAGTCGAGCCACCCTGACGTTTACCGCCGGTAATATTGCTGACCACTGCACGTGCAATCCCGCGTGGAGATACACCATGATGGTGGTAGAAATTACGGTCTTCGGTGACGATCAGTGCTTCAATCAAAGGTTTAGGTACTTTATTCAGCTTGATCAGTACCCGGTCTTCATTATGTTGGGGGTAAATTCCGCCAATTAATAAAGGTTCCAAACGGGCAATTCCGGACGTCGAAGGCTTGGTGGCACTTACGTCATTAATCTGTTCACCATTGAAGCTGACTTTTAAAATCTGCTCAGGCTCAACTCGGTCACCAAAGTCAAAACCACGGGTATGTACATATAAAGTATCACCAGAAGTCACATAACTTCCGGACTTGGTATAGCTTTCAGCACTCTTATATCCGAGCAGTTTAAGCTCTTCCTGAAGATCCTGTTGGCTGACAGGTGCATTGACATAAATTTCCATCGGACGTGCAAAGACTTTCGCAGGAATGTCCCAGCGCTGGCCTTCAAATTTGTCACGTACAATATTATCCAGACGAATCAGATAGATACTAAAGGCAACAAAGGCTGAAATGACCAAAACGGAAAAGATTAAGGCAATAAACCCCAAACCACGTTCATACTTCATAAATGATGATAAGCGTCTGTAAAATTCTGCTAATCATGCGAAGCTTTTAGGGAATTTGCAATATTTAAAGAGAAATTGGTTAAAAAATATCAATTAAAAAATACACTTAGTCTGCATAATATTATTTCTAACTTGCTCTACTTATACATAAAAACCAGGGAAAATTGTCAACGAGCCAGAGCTTAATGCTATTATAGGAGCGATTCGTAGCGGAGCGACGAGACTGGTGCTAATTTCACATAAGACATTCCGAAATATCGGGTTAGTAGGACGTCCTGATAAATCTTCAGTAGTTGAAACCTTATGTCTTATTCATGATCATTTGTTGAACGTGGGCCTGCATCCAGTGTTTGATGCAGATACCGCTGCGCTGGTACCTTATGAAAATACCCAGACAGTGAGCCGCGCCTTGCTGGGTGAGGTGGTCGATCTGGTCATTGTGGTTGGTGGTGATGGTTCATTGCTGCATGCTGCCCGGGCACTGGTCAAATATAATATTCCTGTCATCGGTGTGAACCGTGGCCGCTTGGGCTTCCTGACGGATATCAAGCCGACAGAAGTTATCTTCAAGCTGGATCAGGTTCTTAAAGGTGAATTCCAGCTTGAGCGACGTTTCCTGTTAGAACTGGAAATCCGGTCTAAAGGCGAAATTATCCATGATGCGATTGCTCTGAATGATGTCGTACTTCATTCTGGTAAATCCGTGCACATGATCGACTTTGAGCTGAATATTGATGGACAATATGTTTATCGTCAGCATAGTGATGGTCTGATCGTGTCGACACCAACAGGCTCAACTGCCTATGCACTTTCTGGTGGTGGACCAATTGTACATCCAAGTATGGATGCGATTGTGCTAGTACCCATGCATCCGCATACCCTGTCATCCCGACCGATTGTGGTTGGAGGACATAGTGAGATTAAGCTGGTGATCCGTAAAAATCGCGTGATGCCGATGGTCAGCGCAGATGGACAGCACAGCATTTCTTTGAATGTGGGAGATACGGTTCACATTCGTAAACACCCATTTAAACTGCAACTTTTACATCCACCGGGTTATGATTTCTATATGGCGTGTCGGACCAAGCTCGGCTGGAACCAAGACTTTGATTATCAGAATCGGGATTAAATCATGAATATTGAACAAATGCTCTCTATGCTCAATCCTGAGATTGTAGACCGACTGCGTACTGCGATTGAAATTGGTAAATGGCCGAACGGTGTGGCACTGACGGAAGAGCAGCGTCAGACGTGTATGCAAGCCGTATATGCCTGGGAAATTAAACATTTGCCTGAAACTGAACGTAGTGGTTATATCGACCGCGGTACCAAAGAAGAAGGTGAAGAATGTGATGATGATCATCACAAGAATGAACCGGAATTCAGGCCCATTCGTTTCGTTTAATTGAAACCAAAAAAGACCACAAGCGTGGTCTTTTTAATGTCTGAAATAAATGATTTTGTTCAAACCGAAAGACGGGTATTCCAGAGTTCTTTGGCTTTCTGCATTGCTGTTTCATAGCTCTCACATTTGCCCATGGTATATAGCGCAATACCGATGGTTTCAACCACTGCGGTTTCGCCATACTCATACGAACGGTGACCCTCCCAGACTTCTTTAAATACAGCCAGATTCAGCTCTTCTTCAATCGGACTGCGATTGTCCGTCAGTTTAGGCAGTTCGTGTTCATACAGTTCGCCATTCTTGATACCACAAATTAAGGTTTTGGCATCAGGGTTACGTTCAAACTCGCCACCTTCACCTTTAATAACAGCACTATTTTGATAACCGAGCTGAAAAGCAGCGCGCTGGTGTGAGCCACGATAAGCCGGATGGAAAATGGCCTGTAAAGTCGCTTTGGCATTGAATGGATTAATCAGGCGCGCCAATGTATGAATAGGAGAACGTAAACCCATAACATTCCGCAGTCCGATCAGCTCAGCCAGGATAGGTGAAATCACATCTAAAGGCAGATAAGCAAAATGTCTTTCTTGCAGCTGCTGTTCGACTTCAACCTCACTGTGGCAAATAGAATAGCCTAAGTATTCTAATACTTGCTCAGTATAAACCCGATTCAAAGTATGCCCAGCTGCACCATGCATGACAATATTATAGCCATGCTTGGCCAAGGTGAGAGCAGACAGGATAAACCATGGATAATGCTTGCGCTTGCCAGCATAAGATGACCAGTCCAAGTCTACATCCAGAGCTTTAAAATTAAGCTGATCCCGGGTTGCCTGAACAAAACCTGCCAGTTCTTCGACGGATTCTTCTTTTACGCGCAGTAGCATCAGGAAGGCACCTAGCTGCACATCCAGCACCTCATTTTTCAGGATCATACTAAAAGCTTGATAGGCTTCATCATAACTGAGCGAGCGTGCACCATTCTTTCCTTTACCAATAATACGAATAAACTGGGCAAAAGGATGTTCAGCATCTTTATAAATATTTCGCTTTGTGGTCATAGGGATAGATCAATCATGTTCATCAAGTATTGGCATATTTTACGCTGATATTGGTATTTCACCTTCTTATTTTGCAGAAGAATTATAGTTTTATAAGACTATAGTCTAAGGAATATTGTTTATTATTTAGACAAATTTAACATTTTGGGTTAAACAAAAGTCTAAAAAGCGGTTAAAATTTCTCTTGATTCTTTGTGTTTGCTTCATCTCCTGATCAATGCACTAACTTCTGCTGAAGAGCGGTGTTCCTGTAATTGTTAAAAGTACATACACAATCTATTTTCAGTATCAGATTAATTTCTTGATACGTAAGCACTTTTTTGTTTAAGGCAATCAAGTATTGGATGCTTATTTTCTTAAATAAGTGAAAACTGAATATTGCTTCTTGTTAGAAGTATATTGTGAACTAAGGTCATGGCTAAAAAACCTATTTATAAGTCACTTTATTTTCAAGTGATTGTTGCCATTATTGCCGGTATCCTTGTGGGTCACTTCTCACCAAGCGGTACGCAAATTATCAATGGTGCTGAACAATATGTTCCTGGTTTGGGCGAACAGCTGAAACCATTGGGTGATGGCTTTATCCGCCTGATCAAAATGATTATCGCACCAGTAATTTTCTGTACGGTAGTGAGTGGTATTGCAGGTATGGAAAGCATGAAATCTGTCGGCAAGACAGGTGGTATTGCTTTACTATACTTTGAAATCGTATCGACGATTGCCTTGGTGATCGGTCTGCTCGTGATCAATATTGCCAAACCTGGTGTTGGTATGAACGTTGATCCAGCAACTCTCGATACAGAAGGTATCTCGAAATATGTTGCATCAGGTGAGTCACAATCGACCATCGATTTCTTCATGAATATCATTCCAAATACGGTGGTGGGCGCATTTGCTGAAGGTGAAATCCTTCAGGTACTATTATTCGCTCTCCTGTTTGGTTTTGCCCTGCATCAGCTGGGAGATAATGGTAAGCCAGTACTGAAGTTCATTGACCAGATTTCACATGTATTCTTTAACATCGTGAACATGATCATGAAACTTGCACCTATCGGTGCGTTCGGTGCCATGGCATTTACGATCGGTAAATATGGTATCGGTACACTGGCGCAGCTGGGTCAATTGATTCTGTGCTTCTATATCACCTGTATCCTGTTTATTTTCATTATTCTTGGTTCGATTGCACGTTTCACCGGCTTCAGTATCATGAAAATGATCCGTCTGATCCGCGAAGAATTGCTGATTGTACTGGGTACTTCATCCTCTGAATCTGTATTGCCGCGTATGCTGAAAAAGCTGGAACTGGCAGGTGCAGAAAAATCAGTAGTCGGTCTGGTCATTCCAACAGGTTATTCTTTCAACTTGGACGGGACTTCTATTTACCTGACCATGGCGGCAGTCTTCATCGCTCAGGCAACCAATACCCAGCTAGATCTATCTCATCAGATTACCTTGCTTCTTGTGCTATTGATTTCATCTAAAGGTGCAGCAGGTGTAACAGGTTCTGGCTTTATCGTAATGGCTGCAACCCTGTCTGCAGTAGGTCATATCCCGGTAGCGGGCTTGGCACTGATTCTGGGTATCGACCGTTTCATGTCTGAAGCACGTGCTTTGACTAACCTGATTGGTAACTCATTGGCGACTCTGGTTGTTGCAAAATGGGTCGGTCAGCTGGACAAAGAAAAACTGGATTATGCATTAAACAATCCGGCAGAAATTGATGAATTAATGCAGCAAGAAGGCGTTAAATCTCACTGATTTCAGTCTGTTTAAAAAAAGGAAGCTTCGGCTTCCTTTTTTAAATTTTTATTAAAATAAATTGACTGTAAAGTTTGAAAAAAAATCGTATTAGCGCATGACACTGACCTTAAAAATCGCTAGCCTGTCTGTGGAAATATAATGATAAACACCACAAGGATAGAACAATGCTGGCATATGATGCAGACCTGGAATTATTCCGCGATAACTTTAAACGCTTTATGAGCGAACAGATTGCACCGCACTATGAGCAATGGGAACGTGAGGGCAAGATTCCACGTTCAGTATGGAATGCGCTGGGTGAAAATGGCTTTCTTTGTGTGGATGTTCCAGAAGAATATGGTGGCTATGGTGTGCCAACCCATTACTCCTTAATGTTACTCGAAGAGTCGGCACGTGCAGGGTTTAGTGCACTCTCTATTGGTTTGTCATGCCACTCGGATATTGCTGCACCCTATATCCTGCATATCGCCACTGAAGAACAGAAGAAATACTGGCTGCCTAAAATGGTGACTGGTGAGGTGGTCGGTGCCATCGGTATGACTGAACCAGGTGCCGGTTCTGACTTGCAGGCAATTCGAACCAGCGCCATTTTGCAGGACGACCACTATCTGTTAAATGGTTCCAAAACTTTTATTTCGAATGGTCAGCATGCCGATCTTGTGGTGCTGGCTGTAAAAACCGACCCACAGGCGCGTGCCAAAGGTGTTTCATTACTTTTGGTAGATACTCATCTGGAAGGTTTCAAGAAAGGCACCAATCTGGACAAGATTGGCCTGCACTCACAAGATACTTCTGAGCTGTTCTTTGATAATGTCAAAGTGCCAAAAGATCAGTTACTCGGTCAACTAGGCCAAGGCTTTGCATACCTGATGCAAGAACTGCCACGTGAGCGCACTGCGATTGCGGCTACGGCTTTGGGTGCGATTCGTGGTTCAATTGATATCACCACGACCTATGTCAAAGAGCGTCAAGCCTTTGGTCAGGCAGTGGGCCAATTCCAGAATACTCGCTTTGTATTGGCACAGGCCAAGATTGATGAACTGGCAACAGCGGCGTTTTATAACCAGAATGTTGAGTTGTATATGCAGGGCAAGCTGAATGTTGAAACGGCAGCAGCCTTAAAAAGTTTTTCAACTGACATGCAGATGAAAATTGCGGATAATTTGCTCCAGCTGTTTGGTGGCTATGGCTATATGACTGAATATCCGATTTCCCGTTTCTTTGTCGATGCGCGTATCCAAAGGATTTATGGTGGTACGAACGAGATCATGAAAGAAATCGTGGCACGTAGCCTATTAGGTCGCTAAAAGTATTTCATTCGCTATAAAGTAAAAGTGAGTCTATAAGGGCTCATTTTTATGTAAGGGAGCAAATTACATTTTTCATATTTTAAGATCTTAATACTTCTAGGCACTCATCAATAAACACAGATAAATCGTCTGGTGCACGTGAAGAGATCAACTGGTTATTATCATTGACTAGTTCTGCATCATAATAACGACCGCCTGCATCTTGCAGCCAGTGCGCATGGTCACGAATACTGGTAATAATCCGGTCCTTCAGCACGTCAGCTGCACCGAGTAATAATGAAGCATCGCAGATGCTAAAGATGGTTTTATTGGCTGCATTAAATTCCTGAATCAACTTTAGAACAACAGCATCTGAAGTGAAGGTCAGGGGAGATTCTCCACCTGGAATTAGTAATGCGTCAAAATCATCGACACAGATTTGGTCAATACTTTCATCTATAGTCACTGAAGCTGTATGTTTCTGACCATATATGACCTTTCCAGCTTCATGGTCAATATTGCAGATACTGTGACTGGCAGCACGAAAGGCTTCTACAGGTTCAAAATATTCCTGATCATCAAAGTTATGAGTGACGAGCACAGCTATTCTTTTTGGCATGTATTTGCTCCTGCCTAAGTTTTGAACAGACTAGCGGGATAAGGTTTAAAAATCGTCCCTGCTTTGTAAATAAATACATGTTAAATGTAAGAAACTCTGTTAAAACAAGTAAAAAAAGCATATGTGCAGGATGTTGAGCGGTAATTTTAAAATGAACTATTGATCATCTAGCAACATCCTTCCATTGCTGATTTTTGAGTCTTTGTATGATTTTTCTTATGGTTAAAATCGTTATATAGATTAAGAAATAATGATAATTCATCCATCCTAAAATCAGTTAAGATGCAAACGCAAACTTTACAATTTGATAATGTAACTTTTGCTGAATACGCTGTGGAAAATGTTACCAAACATTGCAGATGCGATGAGTGGTTAGGCAACGCATAAATAACTGACTTTTAAAAGACAAAGTCATATTGCGTAACATTTGAAAGCTTACTATTGTTATACTGAAACAGTTACGGTTTATGAAGGGCGACATAACAATGATCAACGACGATCAAAACACTACGACTTCTCTTGATTTGGCTAAGATTCGTGAAGATATCGATTCAGTTGATCAGCAAATTCAGCAATTGATTAATCGCCGTGCGCGTTTGGCAGAAGCTGTAGCAAAAGCAAAGTTTGCTTCAGAAGAGAATCCACTGTTTTACCGTCCTGAACGTGAAGCGCAGGTTTTGCGTAATGTTATGGAACGTAATGAGGGGCCACTGTCTGATACCACCATGGCACGTCTGTTCCGTGAAATCATGTCGGCCTGTCTGGCACTCGAAGCTCCGCAAAGCATTGCTTTCCTTGGACCAGTCGGGACTTATACCCATTCTGCGGTACTCAAGCACTTTGGTCATGATGCTGTGGTTCGTCCTTTACCGACCATTGATGAAGTTTTCCGTGACGTGGAAGCAGGCAGTGCCCATTATGGTCTGGTGCCGGTAGAAAATTCCTCTGAAGGCGTGGTCAACCATACTTTGGACTGTTTTAAAACATCGAACCTGAATGTGATTGGCGAAGTTGAATTACCGATTCACCATCAGTTCCTGATTTCTGAAAATACCCGTAAAGACAGCATCAAACAGATTTATGCGCATCAGCAGACTTTGGCACAATGCCGTAAGTGGCTGGATGCTCATTATCCAGGTGTGGAACGTGTCGCTTTAAGTTCCAATGCGGAAGCAGCACGCCGTATTCGTAATGAATGGCATTCTGCTGCAATTGCTTCTGAAATTGCCGCGAGTATCTATGACCTCGAAATCATGCATAGCAATATCGAGGACAATCCGGAAAATACCACACGCTTTCTGGTGATTGGCCGTGAAAAAGTGCCACAAAGCGGTAATGACAAGACTTCATTACTGATTTCAGCACATGATCGTGCCGGGGCTTTGCTGGAAATTCTGGCGCCATTTGCCAAGCATAATATCAGTCTGACCAGCATTGAAACCCGTCCTGCACTTCCTGAAAAATGGGCTTATGTGTTCTTCATTGATCTTGAAGGCCATATTGAGCAGGAACACGTGAAAGCAGCCATTGAAGAAATTCGTCCTTTGGTTAAAGAAGTTCGCGTGCTCGGTTCATATCCTGCAGCTGTACTTTAAGTCAGCCATTTGTAGTCAGTGCGAGGGTGCTGACCACTGTTTCACACGTAAATCGGAAGTATAAAATGTCGTTCGTGCCAGCCAATCAAGGCATCTCAAAGTTAAAGCCATACCAGCCAGGTAAGCCAATCAGTGAACTTGAGCGCGAGTTGGGTCTTACCGATATCGTCAAACTGGCTTCAAATGAAAATCCGTTGGGTTGTTCAGATAAAGTCAAAGAAGCGGTCGCTGCGGAAATTGCTGAAATTGGCCGTTATCCAGATGGTGGTGGTTTTATCCTGAAAGATCAGATCAAAACCCAGTTTGGTTTTAATCATGATCAGATTACTTTGGGGAATGGTTCAAACGACTTACTGGAAATGTTTGCCCGCGCATTCGTTTCAGAAAATGATTCTGTGGTGTATAGCCAGCATGCTTTTGCGGTTTATGCATTGGTAACTCAAGCCATTAATGCGCAAGCGATTGAAGTACCAGCTAAAGGCTTCTCGCATGACTTGGAAGCAATGGCGGCTGCCATTCAGGACAACACCAAACTCGTTTTCATTGCAAACCCGAATAATCCGACGGGAACCTGGTTCGAAGAAGCTGAATTTGAAGCTTTCATGCAAAAAGTTCCTGCTAATGTCATCGTGGTTCTGGATGAAGCCTATGTGGAATATTTCCCGGAAAACTTCAACAGCTTGAAATTCCTTGCGCAATATCCAAACCTGATCGTTAGCCGTACTTTGTCGAAGTGTTATGGTTTGGCTGCACTACGTGTTGGTTTTGCTCTGGCTTCAGTTGAAGTGACAGATTACCTGAACCGTATTCGTCAACCATTTAATGTCAACCATTTAGCGATGGTCGCTGCGGTGGCTGCACTGAAAGATGAAGACTTTATCGCGCGTTCTCGTGAAGTGAATAAAGCCGGTATGGCGCAACTTGAAGCTGGCTTTAAGGCTTTGGGTCTTAACTATGTGCCATCTCGTGCCAACTTCATCCTGGTCGATGTTCAAGCAGATCCTGCTGAAACCTTTAATGGTTTATTAAAGCAAGGTGTGATTGTGCGTCCAGTGGGTATTGCTAACCACTTGCGCGTATCGATTGGTACCGAAGCTGAAAATGCCAAATTCCTTGCTGCACTCGGCAAAGTACTTGGCTTAGAGGCAAAAGCTTAAGTTATGTCGCAGCCACTGTTTGAAAAAGTTGCCTTTATTGGACTTGGACTGATTGGTTCAAGTCTGGCACGTGTGATTAAGGCTGAACATTTAGCCAATGACATCGTGGCATCGACCC
This sequence comes from Acinetobacter sp. 22323, assembly GCF_052044895.1. Taxonomy (NCBI): domain Bacteria; kingdom Pseudomonadati; phylum Pseudomonadota; class Gammaproteobacteria; order Moraxellales; family Moraxellaceae; genus Acinetobacter; species Acinetobacter sp. 22323. The sequence continues at coordinate 95,241 of NZ_JBQEOL010000001.1, forward strand.
GTTCGCAAAAAACGCTGGAAGATGCCAAAGCCTTGGGATTAATTTCCGAAGGCTATGCAGATCCTGTAGAAGCTGTCAAAGGTGCAGACCTGATCGTCCTGGCGTTACCCGTACGTGCTACGCAAAAAGTATTGGAAACGATTCAGCCTTATCTGGCTGAATGTGCCATTATTACCGATGTGGGTAGCACAAAGGGCAATGTAGTTGAGGCGGCCAAAGCGGTTTTTGGTGATGCATTACCTGCAGGTTTTGTACCGGGTCATCCGATTGCCGGTGCAGAACATACGGGTGTGCATGCAGGCAAAGTTGATCTGTTTGCCAATCATAAAGTGATTTTGACGCCGTTGCCGACCAGTGCAGCGTGGGCAGTCGATAAACTGATTCAACTGTGGCAGGCGGCAAAAGCGGAAGTGATTTGCATGGATGTGGAAAAGCATGATGAAGTGCTGGCGCATACCAGTCATCTTCCGCATCTGATGGCCTTTAACCTGGTCGAACAACTGGCCAAGCGTGAAGACAATTTAGATATTTTTCGTTATGCTGCGGGCGGCTTTCGGGACTTTTCCCGAATTGCAGCCAGTGATCCACAAATGTGGCATGACATCTTTTTTGCCAACAAAAAAGCAATTCTGAATGCTGTAGATGGCTTTGAGGCTCAGCTGGAAATTATCCGCAAGCTGATTGAAGACGAAGATTCCCAAGCATTGATGGGCTTACTGGGACATGCGCAGGCAGCTCGCCAGCATTTCAACCATATGCTCGCCAAGAAACCTTTCATGGAGAAAAATCAAGTGACACAACAATTTACCATTCAGCCGGGTGCCAAGAAATTCCAGGGCAAATTTACCGTGCCAGGTGACAAATCTGTGTCACACCGTTCCATCATGTTTGGTGCTATCGCTGAAGGTACAACCCATGTGACCGGTTTCCTTGAAGGGGAAGATGCTTTAGCGACTCTGCAAGCTTTCCGTGATATGGGCGTGAGCATTGAGGGGCCTAAAAATGGTGAAGTGACGATTCATGGTGTGGGGATGCATGGTTTGAAAGCACCACAGTCTGCACTGTATATGGGCAACTCAGGTACATCAATGCGTTTGTTGTCCGGTATGCTGGCAGCGCAGAAATTTGATTCTGTGATGACCGGTGATGCTTCACTGTCTAAACGTCCAATGGAACGTATTGCCAAGCCTTTACGTGAAATGGGCGCGCAGATCCAGACTACGGGTGAGCGCGGTACGCCACCTGTATCCATCACCGGCAACCAAAACCTTAAAGGGATTCAGTACGATTTGCCAATGGCCTCTGCTCAGGTGAAATCAGGAATTCTACTTGCAGGCCTGTGGGCGGAGGGTGAAACTTCGGTAACTGAGCCTGAACCAACTCGTGACCATACTGAGCGTATGCTGCGTGCATTTGGTTATGAAGTGAAAACTGAAGGTAACCGGATTTCACTGCAAGGTGGTGGTAAGCTGGTCGGAACCAATATTCAGGTGCCTTCAGACATTTCTTCAGCAGCCTTCTTTATGGTGGGTGCTGCCATTACTGAAAATTCGGACGTCACCCTTGAAGCCGTCGGTATTAACCCCACCCGTACTGGTGTGATTGAAATCCTGAAACAGATGGGTGCAGATATTACAGTTGAAAATGAGCGTATTGCGGGCGGTGAACCGATTGCAGATATTCATATTCGTGGTACTCGTACCTTAAAAGGTATTCATATGCCAGAAGATCAGGTGCCATTAGCCATTGATGAATTCCCTGCATTGTTTATTGCAGCGGCATGTGCCGAAGGTCAGACGATTTTGACCGGTGCTGCAGAGCTTCGCGTGAAAGAGTCAGACCGTATTCAGGTCATGGCGGATGGTTTAAAAACCATGGGTATTGACTGTACCCCAACTGAAGATGGCATCATCATTGAAGGTAAAGGCAAGGCAGGTGACTGGTCACCAATCTTTACCGGTGGTGAAATTGAATCGCATCATGATCACCGTATCGCAATGAGTTTCTCGATTGCAGGTCTGCGTAACTCAGGTGAAATCAAGATTGTCGGGACTGAAACAGTCGCGACCAGCTTCCCAACCTTTACTGCACTGACATCTCAGGCTGGTCTGGCGATTGAAGTGACAGAATAATCCTTAAATTTATGTGAAACGGCCAAGCTTTTGCTTGGCTGTTTTGTTTATATTGGCTTATGCTAAACCCATACAAGAAAAAAGCCATTTGGATGTAGCGATGCGAAAATTAAAATTTATTGCCAATACTCAAAGCCAACAGCAATTACAGGATAGTCGTGAGACCCAAGAGTATGTCGCGCAATTTCTTGCTGATGAACTAGGAAAATATGGCTTTCAAACCCTGCCACAAAGTGGTGGACAGGTTGCTGTTGCAGTAGATGAACACGCATTGCCACTTTCGGTGAGTTGCGAAAGTCGTGACAGTGAAGGGCATTTTGTCTGTGAGATTGTATCTTATCCAGATGAAGAACAAGACTGGCTGGATCGGATTACCGAACAAAGCCTCCTTAATCAACTGGCACAGGCCGTAGAAGCTTCACTCAAAGAGCAAGAAAGCTTTAGTGAATTCGAATGGAAAAATTAAAAAAAGCGGCCATTGAGCCGCTTTTTTTAATTATGGAATTTTTTTACAGCATTAAAAAGCGCGTAATCGCAATACGTAACTGTTTGAGGTAACCAGTAAAGAAATGATTGGCACCTGGTAAAATGGTCAACAAATGACGCTGTGGTTTAGCCCATTCAATCAGATCCGACAACAGGGTTACATCATCGGCTTCACCATGCAGGAACAGAATGTCACCTTTAATATGCGGTGTTACATAGTGGCGTAAACCTGCTACGGTGGCGGTTGGCAAACCGCATAAAACCGTCTGTTTAGGCTGTAATTCTATAGGTAGCGTGGCATAGCTTTTGGCCATGACATGCGCACCGAAACTAAAGCCGCCTGCATAGAATGGCAAGCCAATATGTTGAGTACGAGCGAATTTAATCACTTCAAGTACATCATCAGTTTCACCATAGCCTTCGTCATGTATTCCATCACTTTGACCAGAACCACGGAAACTTGGACGATAGACAACACAACCACGCTCTAAAAACATTTGTGCCAGCAATACTGGAACTTTATGTTGTGGTGTACCGCCTTGTAATGGATGGGGGTGACAAACAACCGCGAATCCTTTCACTTCACCCTGAGGATAATCCACAAAAACTTCAATTTGTCCCACAGGACCCTGAAGGAAAATTTGCTCGGACATAGGAAAATCGATAAATGAGGGGAGAAAGGCGTATTTTAACGTTTGTATTAAGTAAAAACATGAATTGGAATTAAAATAACTCGACTGATATAGTTTGATTAATCACTTTTTAACCAGGTTGGCTATGCTCGCATTAATTTCCCCTGCAAAGACCCTCGACTACGAATCATCGTTACCAACAGATCAGCATACGCAAGCAAGATTGCTGGAACATTCCCAGGAATTGATAGAAGTTGCCAGCAAGTTATCAGCAACAGAAATTTCCAGTCTGATGTCAGTAAGTGAAAAAATTGCCAATCTTAATGTTGAGCGTTTCCGTGACTGGCAGCCAGAGTTTGATCTGTCAAATGCACGACAGGCGATTTTTGCCTTTAAGGGCGATGTTTATACAGGTCTGGATGCCTATAATCTAAAAGATCATGATATTAGCTATGCCCAGGAACATTTGCGTATGCTGTCCGGCTTATATGGTTTGTTACGTCCATTGGATCTGATGATGCCATATCGATTAGAGATGGGAACAAAACTTGCCAATTCTCGTGGTCATAACCTGTATGAATTCTGGGGACATACCATTACTGAGCTGATCAATTATGATCTCGCAGCGGCGAATTCAGAACTTTTGGTGAATATTGCTTCTGATGAATACTATAAATCTGTGAAGGAAAGTAAAATCCAGGCAGAAATCATCAAGCCTGTGTTTCTGGATCAGAAAAATGGCAAATATAAAGTGATTAGCTTTTATGCCAAGAAAGCACGTGGCCTGATGGCACGCTTTATTATTGAAAACCAGATCGATCGCGTAGAGGGACTGAAAGGTTTTAATACTGATGGGTACTACTTTGATTCAGAGAGTTCTCTTAAAGGTGAGCTGGTATTCAAGCGTGATGAACAACTCGCTGCTTAGGTAGTCTTATTTAATAAAAAAAGATCATCTGTGGGTGATCTTTTTTTATATATGAATAATTAAGCATTAAAAAGGCGCATAAAATAAGTTTTTTCTTTTTACAGATAAGAATTCTGCTACAAAAAGAAGCATTAATTTTAAAGGATAAAATTTATTCTATTTCAAAGTAGAACGGCAAATATGGGAGAGTTAGCAGTTAAAATATACAAGTTTTAATCGATGATTTTGACAATGGGTCAGAAAAATTGATTTAGAAAAATTTATAGATAAGGCTGTAAGAAACTCAATTTTCCCCATTCTTTATTTCAAAACAATTAAAGTTTATTTAAATTAAATATTCACTAGAAATAGATATTTATTTAAGATTTTCATAATTAATTTTAATTATAGGATTTTTTTATAAATCATTTTTGAATCCCTATAAAGGGAATTACCTCTCCTACAAGGAGGCTTGCGGAGCATGCTCCTCAGAGAGAGATTTTTTCTAATAAATCTCCTCACCCTGTTCGAAGTAATATTTCTCATCCCAAAGGGAGAAAGGGCTTTTAATATCTATAAATATGAATAAAACAATCATTTTTTGATTTATGAAAGAAATGTATTTTAATAAAAATATTTAAGAAGATTAATGCTTTGTATTAACAATAAAAGCATTATTTTTTTATTGTAGAATTCCTGATATTGATAAAGCTAAACTGAGTCAATTAGGTTACAAATTCATAATATTGATTACAATTCATATAGAATTTCACCTACTTTGTCACATGATTAGTTGATAATTTATTCATACAATTTTAAAAATGTAAAAGAATGCCTATAATTATGAAAAGTTATGTAATTCCAGTTTGCGCTTTATTGGTCGGGGTACTGGGATACTATGTGTATAAGCAAAGTGAAAACAGGCGCCAGCAGGAAATAAGCCGCATCATTACCGATGCCAAGATTTCTTTGCAGGCAATTGAGGGTAAGCACATTCGTCATTAAGAAGATATCTGCTTGAGTGAGCTATTAACTGCATAAAATCAATGAACTTTTCAAATGACTGAACAGTTGAAAATTGAATAGAGAATTAAAGTTAAATTTTAGAAACAATAAAAAATCAATGTGTTATAATTCTGAAAACAAAATATTGGATCAGATTTGAGTTATTGTAACCAATTGATTCAATTCATTTATTAATGAGCTGCATAAGGTTATGCAGCTTTTTTGTTTAGTTTTTTTGTGCTTAGTGCATAGTTACTGTTTTGCTGTGCTTTAAGATTACTTGACCCGTCGAATAGCGATGCTGGCATATTCGTTGCTAACTCATCCGCAAAATCCTTTACCTAATAAGTAGAGGGATTTTATGGAATGCTCAGGCATAAAGTTTACTCAATAGGGGCTAGGTCATGACGACTCCTAATCCATCTTCCGAAAACATGCTGGAACGTCTGTTCAAACTGAGTGAAAACAAAACCAGTTTCCGTACAGAAGTTCTTGCAGGTGTAACGACATTCTTAACCATGTGTTACATCATTATTGTCAATCCAATGATTTTATCCGAAACAGGGATGGATCATGGGGCTGTCTTCGTTGCAACCTGTCTTGCAGCCGCAATTGGCTGTCTAGTGATGGGTCTTGTAGCAAACTATCCAATTGCGCTTGCACCTGGCATGGGCTTGAACGCTTTCTTTACCTATTCTGTATGTCTGGGAATGGGTGTGCCATGGCAAACTGCATTGGGCGCCGTTTTTGTGTCAGGTCTGGTATTTATTGCCATCAGTATGTTCAAAATACGTGAGGCAATCGTCAATGCTATTCCAATGTCCTTAAAACTGGCGATTGGTGGTGGTATTGGTTTGTTCCTTGCGCTTATTGCGCTGAAAAATGCAGGAATTATTGTCGATAACCCAGCAACTTTAGTTGGTCTAGGCGACCTTAAACAGCCATCGGTATTGCTTGCATTGCTTGGTTTCTTAATGGTTGTTGTGATGCATCATTTTAAAGTTCGTGGTGCAATTATCATCAGTATTTTAGTACTGACGGGCATTTCGGCTGCCATGGGCCTGAGCGAATTTAAAGGTGTGGTCGGTGCTGTACCTTCAATTGCGCCAACTTTTATGCAAATGGACTTTGAGGGTTTGTTTACTGCAAGCTTGATCGGTGTCATCTTCGTATTCTTCTTGGTCGATTTATTCGACTCAACAGGTACTCTTGTTGGTGTTTCTCACCGCGCAGGTTTATTAAAAGATGGTAAATTACCTCGCTTGAAAAAAGCACTATTTGCTGACTCATCTGCAATTGTGGCAGGTGCAGCATTAGGTACGTCTTCAACTACACCATATATTGAGTCTTCAGCAGGTGTAGCTGCAGGTGGTCGTACAGGCTTAACCGCAGTGATTGTCGGTTTCTTGTTTATTGCCTGCTTATTCTTGGCACCTCTTGCTCAATCTGTACCAAGCTTTGCAACAGCACCAGCCCTTTTGTTTGTGGGTGTGTTGATGATTCAAGGCATCGTACATATTGATTGGGACGATATCACAGAAGCTGTTCCAGCATTCTTGACTATCGTGTTCATGCCATTCACGTATTCAATTGCTGATGGTATCGCGATGGGTTTTATCAGCTATGCTTTGATTAAATTACTCACAGGTAAGGCTTCAACTGTACCGTATATGGTGTGGATTGTTGCTGTGCTTTGGGCATTGAAATTCGCGCTATTCGGTGGCTGATTTTTGTCAAATTCAGAAAGGGTGTAAACTCAGTTTGCGCCCTTTTTTATTTTTCTCAGGTTTAATCAGGAGTAGTGATGAACCGTCTTGAATTAATACAGGCGATGCCAAAAGCAGAGCTGCACGTGCATATTGAAGGTACTTTTGAACCTGAGTTAATGTTTGCAATTGCACAACGTAATGAGATTGCCATTCCTTACCAGTCGGTTGAGGAAGTTAGGCAGGCCTATAATTTCCATAATCTGCAATCCTTTTTAGATATTTATTATGCTGGTGCCAATGTTCTGATTCATGAACAGGATTTTTACGATCTGGCCTGGGCATATTTTGAAAAATGTGCCGAAGACAATGTTGTACATACCGAAATGTTCTTCGATCCACAAACCCATACCGATCGTGGAATTGCTTTCGAAACGGTACTGAATGGTCTGCAACGTGCGTGTGATGATGCCGCAGAAAAACTCGGTATTACTTCACATCTGATCATGTGTTTTTTGCGTCATCTCAGTGAAGCAGCAGCATTTGAAACTCTAGAACAGGCTTTGCCATATAAAGATCAAATTATTGGGGTGGGGCTGGATTCAAGTGAAGTTGGACATCCGCCCTCTAAATTTGAACATGTCTTTGCTAAAGCGCGTGAAGCAGGTTTCCTGATTGTGGCACATGCGGGTGAAGAAGGTCCGGCAGAATATGTCTGGGAAGCTTTAGATCTGTTGAAAGTGAACCGTATTGATCATGGTGTACGTTCTGAGGAAGATCCGGCATTGATGCAGCGTTTGATTGCAGAAAAAATGCCGCTGACAGTATGCCCACTGTCAAACTTAAAGCTTTGTGTGGTAGATGATATGCAGCAACATAATATTCGTCGCCTGTTACAGCAGGGCGTGCATGTCACTGTGAATTCGGATGATCCATCTTATTTTGGTGGTTATATGAATGACAATTTCATTGCTATTGCTGAAGCTTTGGATCTAAGCAATGATGAGTTAAAACAGTTAGCGATCAATTCTTTTGAAGCCTCATTTATCAGTGAAGCAGACAAGGCCAACTGGATTAGCAAGATCAAAGTATTGGTCTAAGTAAACTATATATAAGAGGTGGAGTTCGCTCCGCCTTTTTTCTGTTGAATGAGTAAATTCATGAAAAAATATATTATCGCGATATCTGTGGCTGTTTTGGCTTTCTGGACACATAGTCATGCCGATATAAGTCTGACTCAAAAAGCTTTAAAGCCAGTGATTGTCTATCAATGTGGGCAAGAACTCAAAGACTCCAAAGTCTGGAAAGTTTCGACCTATCTGATGCAGGACACTAATAAAGCCAAACTGGAACACAATGTCTGTGATTGTGTGGGTGAACATGCTTTAAAAGATGTGCCGGCATCAACTTTGCTTAAAGCAACAGTAAATGAAGAAGCGAAAAACCAGTTGGCACGTCAAGCTGTAGCGAATAGTCTGAAAGGCTGTGTACAGGAATTAGTGAAATAGGTCAGGGTTTTCAATGGGCGTCGTTTAATTGCACAACTGACTCCATGGGCTGAAATAGTGATTTATTCACGCTTTAATTTTCGGCAAAATAGTGCATCTTTAATTCACAACATAGGATTTACAGTGAAAAAATTAGCAGCTGTACTTGCACCCATGGCTTTTGTTTTAACTGCTTGTGTTACCACTGATGGTACAATAGGTACAACAGGTTCAACTGCTGCAACTACAGCGAACGGCTTGGCAATGGCTGCAGTCAAAGTAGGCGTGCAAGCAAAATGCGTCACTGAAATCAACAATAATACCTACTGGAAAACAGCATCTAAGTTGATGACTGAAACTCAGCAGACTGAATTACAAAACGAAGTATGTTCATGTGTAGCTGAGAAAGCGACTACTAGCGTAACAGCAGCTGACCTGGTTATTGCTGCAATGGACAAAACTTCTCAAGCAACCTTGGTAACTAAAGTGGTAAGTAGCACATTGAATGCCTGTGTTGTAGAAACTTTGAAAAACTAAGCAAGATTTGCTTAAATGAGCGGCCACTTTGGCCGCTTTTATATTTGGGCTGAATAATTGAAGGAAATATGATGCGAATTGCAGGTGTAGATGAGGCAGGGCGTGGTCCATTGGTGGGTTCAGTGGTGGCGGCTGCAGTTATTCTTGATCCGAATAATCCGATTGAAGGCCTGAATGACTCGAAAAAACTCACTGAAAAGAAACGTGAGAAGTTATTTATTGAAATTCAGGAAAAAGCATTGGCTTGGGCAATTGCCGAAGCATCTGCAGCAGAAATTGATGAACATAATATTTTGCAGGCTTCATTGCTGGCGATGCGTCGTGCGATAGAAGCACTTGATATTCAACCAGATCATGTACTGGTTGATGGCAACAAGATTCCTCGAGGTTTGGCGATGAGTTGTGATGCTGTCATTGGTGGGGATGCACTGCATGCCGAGATTTCAGCAGCAAGTATTCTGGCTAAGGTAACTCGTGATCATCAGATGGTTGAAATGGATCATAAATTCCCACACTTTGGTTTTGCCAAGCACAAAGGTTATCCAACCAAAGCACATTTTGAAGCAATTGCCTTGCATGGGGTAATTGAAGAGCATCGACGCAGTTTTGGTCCTGTGCGTAAAGCCATTGCAGCTATGCAAGAACAGAGTGAACTGGAGCTATAAGACATTTATAGAATATTTTATAAATACATAGAATGTCTAAGTGAAGTGCGGTAAAAGTGTAGAAAAAAATAAAAGCGGCCTAGAGCCGCTTTATTATTTTTCGCAGAAATTAACGATTAAAGTTATTCTGAGAAGAGGTATCATCTTCAAATGAAGGCTGATAGTCCTGGTCAATATGTTGAAGATGCTCATGCATTGCACGTTCATGCTGAATACGCTGGTAAATTTCTTCACGGTGGACAGAAACTTCCTTTGGCGCATTCACCCCAATACGTACCTGGTTGCCCTTTACGCCAAGCACAGTCACGCTGACTTGGTCTCCAATCATCAAAGTTTCTCCGACACGGCGAGTCAGAATCAGCATGTTTATCTCCTTGCAAAACGCTAAACGTGCATTCAATTTAGAATGTATGTTGAAACACAACTTGAAATCACAAGAGAAAATCGAACAGATCACCACGCACCATCTTGGTTGGGATTATCATCTATTTAAATTTTCTATAAATCCTCGCCCTTAATATAACAGAGCCACTATAAAAAAAACTATAGTGGCTCTGATTTTTTATGAAGTTTTGCAAAATAATGTCAGACAACGACAATAAATTACAAATCAATCATTAAGCACGTGCGCTTGATTCGCCAGACTCACGATCTAGACCAAATGCAGTGTGAAGTGAACGTACCGCAAGTTCTAGGTAGTTTTCTTCAATGATCACTGAAATTTTAATTTCAGAAGTCGAGATCATCAGAATGTTAATGCCTTCGTCTGCAAGAGCAGTAAACATTTTGCTTGCTACGCCTGCATGTGAACGCATACCTACACCCACGATTGACACTTTTACGATGTCATCACGAGTCGCTACTTCACGTGCACCAATCGCTTGCGCTGTTTCTTCAAGGATTTTTTTCGCTTTTGCAAGCTCGCCACGGTTGACTGTGAACGTGAAGTCGGTGGTGCCATCTTCTTCAACGTTTTGGATGATCATATCGACTTCGATATTGGCATCACCAATTGGTTTTAAAATTTTAGAGGCAATACCTGGTTCGTCTGGAACACCCAGAATAGTCAGTTTAGCTTCGTCACGGTTAAACGCGATACCAGAGATAATTGGCTGTTCCATGTTGTCTTCCAATTCAGTAGTGATAAGGGTTCCGACGTTGTTTTTGAAGTCTTCATCAAACGCGCCATCGTTGTCGTTGTCGAAGCTTGAAAGTACACGTAATGGCACTTGGTATTTACCTGCAAACTCAACTGAACGAATCTGAAGGACTTTAGAACCAAGGGATGCCATTTCCAGCATTTCTTCAAACGAAATACGGTCAACTTTTTTCGCTTTTGGTGCAACACGCGGATCAGTTGTATAAACACCATCTACATCTGTGTAAATTTGGCATTCATCAGCTTTTAATGCAGCGGCAAGTGCAACACCAGAAGTATCTGAACCACCACGACCTAGAGTCGTTGTGTTGCCATTGGCATCAAAGCCTTGGAAACCTGCCACGACAATGACACGGCCAGCATCTAGGTTTTCAGTCAAAACATCGGTATCAATCGCTTCAATACGAGCCTTGGTGAAAGCGCTGTCGGTTTTAATCCCAACCTGGCGACCAGTCAAAGATTTAGCTTCAACACCGATCGAGTTCAATGCCATTGCTAACATCGAAATCGTTACCTGTTCACCGGTAGAAACCATTTGGTCAAGTTCGCGCGGGTCAGGGGTTTCGGTAATGGCTTTCGCTAAAGCAAGTAAGCGGTTGGTTTCACCACTCATAGCTGATACAACAACAACCACCTTGTGGCCGTGGTCATGCCAGCGCTTCACACGACGAGCAACATTTAAAATGCGCTCGGGAGTACCCATTGAGGTACCGCCATATTTTTGAACGATTAATGCCATAGTTGTTCCATTCAAACCATGACCCTGATGTTCCAATCAGGGTCAGTTACACAAAATGAAGTTTTTATTTTGCTTCAAGCCAAGCTGCTAGATCAGCCATCACTGTTGCAAACTTCTCGTTAAGTGGCGCGCCACCTTGTGCCAAGTCAGGTTTACCACCACCTTTACCACCAAGCTCAGTTGCCAAGTGTTTGATGATGTCACCCGCTTTAATAGAAGCAGTAAAATCTTTCGCCACAGATGCGATCAAGCTCACCTTGTCACCCTCTACACCTGCAAGAACAATCACTGCATTTTCTAATTTAGATTTCACACCATCGTGCAAGTTACGAAGTGCTTTTGCATCCATGCCTTGAACGGTTGTGATGAGTGTTTGACGACCTGCAATCGTTTGAACTTGGCTTAACAGTTCACCCGCTTGTAGGCTTGCCAATTTTTGATTCAGTTGTTCGATTTGTTTTTGCAAGCTTGATGCTGTGTCAACAATCGCTTCAACTTTCTCTAAAGTTTGGTCTTTTTGTGCTTTCAATAAGCCATTAATCGTGTTGATATCACGATCCACTTTTTGAGTAACTTCAATTGCTTTAGTGCCTGTCACCGCTTCAATACGACGCACACCTGCTGCAACACCACCTTCAGAGGTGATCTTGAACAGGCCGATGTCACCTGTACGTTTTACGTGAATACCACCACACAGTTCGATTGAGAAGTTTTTCTCTTCAATCACTGAACCCATAGACAGTACGCGAACTTCGTCACCGTATTTTTCACCAAACAACATCATCGCACCTTTTGCTTTCGCAGATTCGATATCAAGCAGTTCAGTGGTTACAGGGGTGTTGGCAATCACTTCAGCATTTACAAGACGTTCAATTTCTTGTAGCTGTTCAAATGTCACAGGTTGGTCGTTGGCAAAGTCGAAACGTAATACGTCAGATGCAACCAAAGAACCTTTTTGTTGTACGTGTTCACCAAGAATTTGACGCAGTGCAGCATGCAGAAGATGCGTTGCAGAGTGGTTACGTGCAGTCGCTGCACGGATGTCTGCTTTTACAGTTGCTTCTACGTTTTGAGTAACTTTGAGGTTACCCATGGTTACGATACCTTGGTGAACGAATGCACCACCAGATTTCTTGGTGTCTTGAACTTCGAAAATACCGGTATCGTTTTTGAAGATCCCTGTATCACCGATTTGACCACCGCTTTCTGCATAGAAAGGCGTTTGATTCAGTACGATCAGTGCTTCGTCGCCTTCAACCACTTCATCGACTTGCTCGCCATCTTTATAGATTGCGATGATTTGACCTTCGCCTGCAGTTGCATCGTAACCTTCAAACTGAGTTTCGCCTTCAACTTTAACCACGCTGTTATAGTCGATGGCAAATTTGCCTGCATCACGCGCACGTTGACGTTGTGCCGCCATTTCAGTTTCAAAACCAGCTTCATCGATCGTCAAATCACGTTCACGCGCGATGTCAGCTGTAAGGTCTGTTGGGAAGCCGTAAGTGTCGTAAAGTTTGAACACCACTTCACCTGGAATCACAGAACCTTTTAAGTTTGCAAGTTCGCCTTCAAGCAATTTCAAACCTTGCTCAAGTGTTTTTGCAAATTGCTCTTCTTCTTTCAGAAGTTGCGCTTCGATACGTGCTTGGTTCGCTGCAAGTTCAGGATACGCAGCACCCATCACTTCAATCAAAGGCTTCAACATTTTGTGGAAGAATGAACCTGTCGCACCCAATTTGTTACCGTGACGCACTGCACGGCGGATGATACGACGTAGCACATAACCACGACCTTCGTTCGATGGGTTTACGCCATCAGCGATGAGGAATGAACATGAACGTGCATGGTCAGCCACCACTTTAAGTGACGCAGGGTATTCAACCGGTTTGCCTTCAGCTTGTGCTTTTGCTTCAAGTTCAGCCGTATCTAAACCAATGATTTCAGCAGCTGCTTTTAACAAGTGCTGGAATAGGTCGATTTCGTAGTTTGAGTTCACATGTTGTAGAACTGCAGAAATACGCTCTAAGCCCATGCCTGTATCCACAGAAGGCGCTGGAAGAGGGTGGAGTACGCCATCTGCAGTACGGTTGAACTGCATGAATACGTTGTTCCAGATCTCAATGAAACGGTCGCCATCTTCTTCAGGTGTGCCCGGTAAACCGCCCCAGATGTGATCGCCATGGTCATAGAAAATTTCAGAACATGGACCACATGGACCTGTATCGCCCATTGCCCAGAAGTTATCTGATGCGTATTGACCGCCTTTGTTATCGCCAATACGGATAATGCGAGATGCATCTAGGCCAATTTCTTTGTTCCAGATCTCAAATGCTTCGTCGTCTGTATGGTAAACAGTGGCATAAAGTTTATCTTTTGGCAGACCTAGCCATTGCTCAGATGTTAAGAAATCCCAAGCAAATTTGATTGCATCACGTTTAAAGTAGTCACCAAACGAGAAGTTACCCAACATTTCAAAGAATGTGTGGTGACGCGCTGTGTAGCCAACGTTATCTAAGTCGTTGTGTTTACCGCCTGCGCGTACGCATTTTTGTGAAGATGTCGCACGGACATAATCGCGCTTTTCCAGACCTAAGAAGCAGTCTTTAAACTGGTTCATACCGGCGTTGGTAAACAATAATGTTGGGTCGTTGGCAGGAACCAGAGAACTCGACGCGACACGTGTATGCCCTTGCGATTCAAAGTAGCTTAAAAAAGCTTCGCGAATTTCAGCTGATGTCATAAAACGAGTACTCACAACCAAGTCACTCCATAATTTCTGATTGGGCAAAAGCAGTGCAGTCTGACAAGAAGGTTGGTTCTTTGCTGCAATGCGGGGCTTAAATTTTTAAAAACGCCAAATTATAACGGAAAATGCCTGTTCGACCAATGATTTTCATATTTATAGATCATAAAACTCTAAGGAATGAATATTGGTAAATTCTGCAAAATGACCTGTAAAATCAAAAGCTATTGTCAGAACAGCAATTTATTTAAAATCTGTCAGGATTAAAGAGAATATTCACGATTATAAAACATAAATTATTCGGTGAAATATTGGACATACTGTGTAAATTTTAAAGGATTTGGCTGAATAGTTATCAGTCAGCTGCATAATTCTATTAATATAGGGCACTCAAAGTTTTATGCTGCTTAAGGGAATGTCGATGCAACGTATCGCAATTAATGGTTTTGGGCGAATCGGACGCAATGTGTTACGTGCATGGTTTGAAAATCCGAAAGATTTTAATTTTGACATCTTTGCCATTAATGACATTGCCGATGTGGAAACTTTACTGCATCTGTTCAAATACGACACCACTCATGGCCGCTTTCCAGGGCAGGTCGACCTCAGCTATGAACAGGAACGTGTTTATCTGCATGTGTCTTATCAGGATGCCAGTTTAAAAGTCGAAGTCCTGCGTCAAGCCAGCCCAGCTCAGATGCCATGGCAGGAGCTGAATGTTGATGTGGTACTGGAATGTACCGGTCTGTTCCGTTCCCGTGAAGCAGCGACCCAGCATATTACTGCCGGTGCCAAACGTGTGATCATTGGTGCAGCGCCGTTTGACAGTGTAGATGCTGCGATTGTTTATGGCGTGAACCATCGTGATGTGAAAAACAGTGACCAGATCATTTCCAGCGTATCTTGTACCACGCAGGCATTAGTGCCGCTGGTTAAAATCATAGATGATGCTTTCGGTATTGATACCGCGCTAATGACTGAAATTCATGCGGTCACTGCGGATCAATCAGTCCTAGACCATGCACATCGCGACTTACGTCGTGCTCGAGCTTCAGGGCAAAATATTATTCCGACGACTTCTTCGGCTTTAGGTGCCTTAAAACGCGTAATGCCGAAAATGGAAAACCGGATTGATGGTTACTCGATTCGTGTACCGACCATTAATGTGGCAGCCATTGATTTAACTTTTGTGACTCAAGCCAATATTACCGATCATCAGCTGAATGACGTCCTAATCAAAGCAGCAGCTCACGACTATACTGAAATCATGTCGATCACGGATGAACCTTTAGTCTCTTCCGATTTTAATCATTCACCGTATTCATTGATTGTGGATATGACCCAGACCCTAGTCGTAGGCAAGCAGGCCAAAGTATTTGCCTGGTATGACAATGAATGGGGTTATGCCAACCGGTTACTAGATTTATGTCATTCCTTTAATGCATAAAGCGCTCTAATCTATGGCTTAAGTAAATTTTATTCTTAAGTATATTGATGTATAAAGAAAATTAATCTACTTTACCAGTCGATATCTGGTGCTGGCATTCCGATAAAATCGTTACAATATCGCCTGTTTTTTTGATTATGATAAAACTCAGGCGACCAACTAGAAGAGCAAAAGCAATGTTATTAATGTGGGGCTTTATTACACTCCTGACACTGGCGGTGATTTTCCTGATCTGGCTGCAGTTCAATCAGGTTGAAACTGGTCCTGAATTGGAGGGTGTTGCGGTCGAGCAAAAGGTCGCAAATCTGGAAGATAATCTAAAAAAGACCTTAGAGATTATGCAGGATCTGGCGAAGAAAATGCATGTACAGCAAGAAGTACTGGACCAGACCACGAACAAACTAAAACAGGTCGAATTACAGAATGCCGAGCTGGTGCATCTGCTGGCAAAAGTAGTTGAACCAAAACAATAATCTTCGAAAATGGTTTTCTGATTAAGCAGTCTAAAAGAGCAGGCTGCACAAAACTCCTGCCGAAATTACACTCATTATAATGGTAGGCAGCATGCTGAAACCTGATGTATTACATATAGATGTAGGCTAAATTTAATCTAATAACGAACTGTATTTTTATAAGAAGTGCAGGGTACTGTCCTATTAACTTCAAATTTGCCTGAATAGTGCTGTTTTCTTAGGTATTCAAATCCGTGCAGTTTGTATTTATGCGGGATTTTTTTAAACATTTAAAAATTAATTTTTCTGAAGTATTTGCTGGTTATTTTGGAAAGTATAGAGTTCAAGATAAAACCTTAAAGTTTTTTTTAAGGAATAAATTTTTTAAAATCATGTTGATAGTTTAGCTTTTGATATCTTTTTAATCGACTTGGCCCAAGTCTTCACCGCTGGATTTTCATTATCAATGTTAGTCATTTGATCAGTCAGAGAAAATTATAAAAATTGCGATGCACAGCCTAAATGATCGTGCTAGACTAGGAGAAATCGGGTGTGCTCCCGATTTTTTTATGCGGATTTGTTCCGCGCTGACAAGAATTTAGGTTTACAACATGCCCATTTCAGAGACATGGTTATTACCTGATGGTGTAGCTGATGTATTACCAGAACAAGCGCAAGTCATTGAGCATTTGCGTCGTAAATCACTGGATTTCCTCGCATCTCGAGGTTATCAGTTGGTGTACACGCCATTCATTGAATACATTGAATCTTTATCTTCTCTCTCAGAATCGAATCAGGATTTAGACTTAGCCACTTTTAAAGTGATCGACCAGCTTTCTGGTCGTTTGCTTGGTGTGCGTGCCGATATGACACCACAAGTGGCTCGTATCGATGCGCATGTACATCCAGTGGAAGGTGTAGCTCGTTACTGCTACGCAGGTACGGTTTTACATACCAAACCCCAGGGTTTTAACACCACGCGTGCACCGCTGCAGTTGGGTGCAGAATTATTCGGTTCAGACAGTATTGATGCCGATGTAGAAATGATTGACCTGATGGTGAGTCTGATTCAGGAATCTGGTCTGGCAGATGGTATTCACCTTGACTTGGGTCATGTCGGTCTGTTCCGTAGTCTTGTAGCTCAAGCGGGCTTAAGTAAGGCAGCTGAACGTCAATTGTCTGACCTATATCAGCGTAAAGCATTGCCAGAACTGCAAGAGTTTACTGCAACCCTGAACCAAGGCCATGATTTCTACGTATTGGGTCGCTATGCAAGTGATTTGAATGCATTACAAACACAATTGAGTACTGAAGTACTGGCAAATCCAGACTTTAAACAGGCACTGGATGCATTGATCAACACTCAACAGGAAATCCAGGCACGCTGGCCGAATCTGGAAATTGGTGTCGATGTGGTTGAATTGCGTTCTTACCATTACCACACTGGCCTGATGTATGCCGTGTATGCACCAAACCGTGCTGCACCACTGGCACAAGGTGGCCGTTATGACGGTATTGGTCAACACTTTGGTCGTGCCCGTCCTGCAACCGGTTTCTCTTGTGACTTGTATAGCTTAAGTGCAGGCAAATTTGAAACTGCACAGATTATTGTTGCACCTAAAGGCAATGATGCTGCTTTGCTTGATGCGATTCAGGCAACACGTGCACAAGGCTTAAGTGTAATTCAGTTATTAGGTAATGATGGTTTAAACTCGGTGCCGTATGCAACTCACCAGCTGGTGAATGTTGACGGTGAGTGGACAGTCAAAACAATTTAATGGTCAGGCTCAGTATTCATGTCGCTGGGCCAGGCTTTTCAACTTTAACAGCATGATGTAATGAGGCTATTATGGGCAAGAATGTTGTGGTACTTGGTACCCAATGGGGCGACGAAGGTAAAGGTAAAATCGTCGACCTGCTCACAGATCAAGCGGCAGCAGTTGTACGTTATCAAGGCGGTCACAACGCAGGCCATACTCTTGTAGTTGGTGGTAAAAAGACAGTTCTTCACCTCATTCCATCAGGTATTTTACGTGAAAACGTACTGTGCTTAATTGGTAACGGTGTGGTTCTTTCACCTGAAGCGCTCATCAAAGAGATGGATATTCTTGAAAAAGAAGGCGTGCCAGTTAAAGAACGTTTACGTATTTCGCCAAACTGTCCTTTGATTCTTCCAAACCATATTGCGCTTGATCAAGCACGTGAAATCAAACGTGGTAATGCAAAAATTGGTACGACTGGTCGTGGTATTGGCCCAGCTTACGAAGATAAAGTGGCTCGTCGTGCAATTCGTGTTGCTGATCTGGTACGTGGTGGTGAACATCTTAAAGCGCAGTTAACTGAGCTTCTTGAATACCATAACTTCCAGTTAACTCAATTCTACGGCGTAGAAGCAGTTAAGCTTGAAGAAGTACTTGCACTTTGCGACCAATGGCGTGAAGTGGTTGCGCCGCTTGTTATCGACGTAACAGGTGAGTTGCATAAATACCGTAAAAACGGTGACAACATCATGTTTGAAGGTGCGCAAGGTTCACTTCTTGACGTTGACCACGGTACATATCCGTACGTGACTTCTTCAAATACGACTGCGGGCGGCGTAAGCTCAGGTTCAGGTCTTGGTCCATTACACCTCGATTATGTATTGGGTATTACCAAAGCATACACAACACGTGTAGGTGCTGGTCCATTCCCAACTGAACTTGTGTACGATGCTGCAAATGATGTTGGCGATGCAATCGGCAAACACTTAGGTACTGTAGGTTCAGAATTTGGTGCGTCTACTGGTCGTCAACGTCGTTGTGGCTGGTTCGATGCTGAAATCCTGCGCCGTTCAGTAGAAGTAAACTCACTTTCTGGTATTTGCCTGACTAAACTTGACGTTCTTGACGGTTTAGAAGAAGTAAAAATCTGTGTAGGTTACGAAGCTGCTGATTCTGGCTGTGTAGGTTCTTCTGATGCACTTGCATTCGAAACTTTAAAACCGATCTACGAAACGATGCCAGGCTGGTCTGAGTCTACTTTCGGTGCCAAATCATTAGATCAATTGCCACAAGCTGCAATTAATTATGTGAAACGTCTTGAGCAATTGATTGAATGTCCAATCGACATCATTTCAACTGGTCCAGACCGTGAAGAAACAATTGTTCTTCGTCATCCGTTTGATGCTTAATCCTTTAAGCTGAAATGAGAAAAACCCTGTGAATTTCACAGGGTTTTTTTATAACGTATCGAGTAAGGAATACGGGCGCACGACTAAAGTTGCATCACAGAGTGATGTGTAATGCTGCTGTGCTTGTTAGAATAAATATTAAAGAAATTATAAGAGCTTGCAGGATGCAAAAAAATATCTCGGCAACCATGTTCTATTCGTTGCTGTTTGCCATGGGCGGGGCGCCCACCATTGCCATGCTGATTATTCGTGCTCAAACCAGTAATCCTGAAATTATCTATAATGCGCTGGTGGGCTTAAGTGTCATTATTGCCTGCATATTGGTGCCAATGATCCTGATCCAGAACGCTATCCTGTTTGCCAAGCGCAAAAGTGAAAGTCTGGAGTTGAAGATCCAACCTTTGAGCCAGTTTTATCTGGTTTTAAATGTACTTTGTCTAATTTATTGGCTTGGCATACAATTCATCACCTGAAATATTACATAAATGCTAAAAAGATGAAGTAATTACACGTTTCAGCTATAGCGATGTTTCAATTATAATTTTTAACAAGTATTGTGCCTTGAAACTGGGGTGGAGAATCTATAATGAAAAATAATTTTTTGTTCAGCATGTGTGCGGCCACAGTCGTCACTTTATCAGGTTGTACCACTGTCGCTGATATAGCGGGCGCGGATACATCAACCTTAAACGCTGTAGCGACACAAGGCTTTAACAAGACCGTTCAGGAAGCACGTGCTGCCAATACACTGGATACGTCTTCTGCTACCTATAAGCGTATCAACACCGTATTTAACAAATTGCGTCCTTATGCAGACCAACTAAACCAGACAGGCACCCGATTTGACTGGCAGCTGGCTGTACTGAAGAGCGATCAGGTCAATGCTTATGTTGCACCAGGCGGTAAGGTAGTGTTCTATACAGGTATCGTCAATAAATTGAACTTAACTGATGCTGAAATTGCAGCAATTATGGGTCATGAAATGGTGCATGCGCTAGAAGAGCATTCTAAACAGAAGATTGGTGCTCAGGCACTGACTGACTTGGCTTTGGGCATTGGCCTGAGTGCGGCAGGTGTGGGTCAGGGTGGTGCAGCAGCTGCACAACTAGGCAGCCAGATTGGTATTGGTCTGCCATACTCACGTAATCTGGAAAGCCGTGCTGACCAAGGTGGCTTAATGTTGATGGCTCGTGCAGGTTATAACCCGAATGCTGCAATTACCCTGTGGGAAAAAATGAGTAAGCAAACCAGTAGTGGTGTCGCGTTCTTATCGACTCACCCATCAAGCAGCCAGCGTATTGCCGCAATGCGTCAAAATCTGCCAGCCGCAATGCAGATTTATAACCAACGTAAATAATTATTGCTTGAATCATAAAAAAAGCAGGGTAGAGGCTCTGCTTTTTTTATGCCTGAATAAAATATATAGGCAACAAAAAAAGGCAAAGTTTTCACTTTGCCTTTTGCACTTCAGATCAATCGATCTTAGTGGTGGTGACCGCCTGCACCGTGTACGTGACCATGGTCAAGTTCTTCTTGAGAAGCTTCACGGATTTCCACGATTTCAACGTCGAAAGTCAGGTCTTGGCCAGCAAGTGGGAAGTTCGCATCAACAACAATGTTTTCGCCTTCAACTGCTTTAACAGTTACGATTTGAACGCCGTCATCAGTTTGCGCCTGGAATTGCATACCAGGTTGGATGTTGTCCACACCCTGGAACATTTTCGCAGGAACTTCTTGTACTAGCTCTGGGTTGTATTCGCCATAGCCTTCAGCTGCTGGAACAGTTACAGTGAATTTGTCGCCTACAGTTTTACCAAGTAGTGCATTTTCAAGGCCAGGAATGATGTTGCCTGCACCATGCAAATATGCAAGTGGTTCACCTTGAGATTTATCGAGAGTTTCACCCTCTGCGTTAGTCAATGTGTAGTGGAAAGAAACCACGAGGTCATTTGCAACTGCAGTCATGATATTGATCCAATCAAATTTTTTAAGAGATACATCATAAAGTGAAATTGAGTTTTTGTAGACTAAAATTAGCAAAAAAAATGCAATTTCCCTATATAAATGCTGATTTTTTCATTGATGGGGGCGCATCTGTAAATTTCAATGCAATTTTATCTTCGGCGAGATTTTTCTTGTAACGAAGTCTTTTACCGTCATTACCCCAGCCTGAGTATAGCCCAAGATCGTGGCCTGATGCAGCCGGTATAATGAAACATACATCGACTTGGCGACAAAGCCCTGTACATTGACCTGACCGAGTAATTCACCTACGGCTTTATTTTCACTTAAGGACACCAGAGAACCTTTATCCGAGAAGACAAACATCGGTAACTGTGTCTGACCATTCGCACGTAATCGTAAAGAATTGACAAGGAAACTGGCCTGCTGGCTGGCAACCTGTGCACGTGGTCCCAAGACGGGTTCATCAGCTCTAGGCTTGCAATGTGCACAATCTCCAAAGGCAAAAATATTCGGATCTGCGGTCGTCTGCAATGTCGCATAAACTTTAAGGCGATGAATATTGTCTCTTTCCAGTCCCTCAAGTTGCGTGAGTACCTCAGGCGCCTTGATTCCGGCTGCCCAGACTTTTACTTCTGCTTCCAAACTTGAACCATCTGCAAAATAAATATGCTCTTCATCGACTTTAGCCACACGATGTTGAGTTAGTACTTCAATACCTAGCTGTTTCAGCTGCTTCATCGTGTGCTCAGCAACTTTGGGAGACAGGGCAGGAAGAATACGATCTGCAGCTTCAATCAGGGTAATTTTGACCTTATTCGGATCGATCTTGTTTAGACCATATTTATGAAAATTATTCTTGGCAGAAACCAGTTCTGCTGCCAGTTCAACGCCTGTAGCACCTGCACCAATAATGGCAATTTTCAGTTCACGGCTATCTGCTTCATTCTGGGCATTTAAGTAAAGATGCAGCAGGTCTTGCTGGAAAATATCCGCCTGTTCGCGACTGTCGAGGAAATGACAGAACTGTTTGACACCTTTGGTATTAAAGTCATTTGAAGTGGAGCCTAAAGCAAGCACCAAGGTGTCATAGTCAATATTTCTATTCTTGGTAGGTTGGACTTTTTTAGAAAAGTATTCGGTTTCAACCAAAATCTGTTTGGTTTCACGGTCAATATTTTTAAACGTGCCCAGAACAAATTCATAATGATTTGCTGCGGCATGGGCAAAATAATTGGTTTCTTCTTCATGCGGATTGAGTGTTCCCGCTGCAATTTCGTGAAGAAGAGGTTTCCAGATATGGGTCAGCTTCTGGTCGATCAGGGTAATCTGGGCCTTACCATTTCTGCCTAAGCTTTGTCCTAACTGGGTAGCCAGTTCCAGACCACCTGCACCACCACCTACAATCACAATTTTATGGGCTGTCATACCTTATTAACCTATTTATTTTTTTAATGAAATAGAAAGAAAACATACTATGACAGGCTTAAAATAAGGTCTTGATAAGAATTGTTATACAGCTTACAAATTGTAGCAATTCAAGGATATAAATTAATAATGTCTTTTATGGAGGTTGTTATTGGTAAAATTAAAAATAAATGTAGGCAATAAAAAAGGACGGCTAATTAATATAATTACCATCCTTTGTCTGTCTCAGATTTTATTTGCCAATCGGATACAATATAACGTCTGCGTTCGTATTTGAGAATAGGCCAAATAACCATTGCAGGAACTTTTCAAAGAAATTCGCTTCTTCAATATCGACCTGATCTTCAATCAGGATGGTACGAATCAACTGATTATTCTGATAGACGTTTACCGTTGCCAATTGCATGACTTTTGCCAGTGGCGCGGTCAGTTGGGTCTCATTCACTTCAATGTTTAAGTGGGTCTGAGTTTCGCGTAATGGCTCAATGCTTTGTAGAGTACCATTCCCTGTATCTAACATCACGCGTTGAGTACTTTGATCAAACTGGTTCAGGTCAATGCTATAGCTCTGATCATAGAGTGAAGTAGTAATTAATTCAGGTTTTTTGGTCGCTACCTTAAACATTTTCAGGGTAGATTGAACCACAGGCAGTTCAGCCAGCACTTGCTTGTCCTTAAGTGCTACCTCATTGCGGGTATAGGTATAGGCCAGATTCATTAGCTTATGAGCGACTTCCGCACGTTTTACCGCACTTTTGCTCCCCATCACCACGACGATTAAACGACGGTTAGATAGACTCATGTCCATGCTTGGACGGATCGCGGTGGCAGCTAGGTTATAACCCGCGGCACGGGTAAAACCAGTTTTCAAGCCGTCTACTGTTGGGTCTATTTTTAGCAATAGATTGGTGGCACGGTGGAAACGCTGGTTATAACTGAAGCTCTGTTGCTTGGAATAGAACAGATAGTTTGGCGTTTCATTGACCAAAGCCTGAGACAGTTTGGCCAGGTCGGCTGCCGTGGAATAGTGCTCAGGCATGGTGATACCAGCCGGATTCTGGAAGTTGGTATGCTGCATGCCCAGTGCTTTGGCTTCCTGATTCATACGCTCCACAAATTTGGGTACGCTTCCAGAAATTTTTTCCGCCAACGTCACTGCGGCATCATTGGCAGACATTACAATTAAGCCTGCTAATAACTGATCTACTGAAATCTGATCACCTTCTTTTAGGTACATCTGGGATTCATCCCACATCACCATATTCACTACAGACGTTGCAGTTATTACTTCATTTTTATCTAATTTTCCGGCCTGAATTTCCTTGAGCGTGATATAAGCTACCATCATTTTGGTCAGGGAAGCCGGAGCACGTTGCAGGTCTTCATTATGTGAAGCAATAGTCTGACCGGTCTGGCTGTCCAGAATGGTCCAGGCTTCTGCCTCAACACTTTCAGGATTAATATTCAGTAGGGCAGCATGCGAGATTGCGGACATAAAAAAGCACAATGTCGCAATCAGTGAGGCGATAAATTTCAAGGGGGTTCCTTATTCGACCAGTCCGTTGGCGAGCAAAAAAATTTTAGGCATGCTAAGCCTTTTTTTTTGTCATGGCTAGTACTCATTGTAGACATTTAAGACACTTCCGCAATGTATTGGAAAAAAATGTTAAGCTTAGACTTAACACATTCTAATTTCTTTTGAATCGCCCATTATGTTGCATTATCAAATCGAATTTGACGATTATCGTCAGCATCTTGTTCACGTGACTGTTCGCTTTTTAGCAGACCCTACACAGGTGTTGTCTTTGCCAACGTGGATTCCGGGCAGTTACCTGATTCGTGAATTTTCCAAGCACATTGAAGGGGTGAAAGCCTTTGATGAAGCAGGACGCCAGCTGAAAATCCAGAAATTTGAAAAGAATAAATGGCGCTTGTTTAATACCGACCATGAGCTGATTACGGTTGAATATGATGTCTATGCCTATGATCTGTCCGTACGCGGTGCATATGTCGATGGAACACGTCTATATGTGAACCCGGCCTGTACTTGTCTGGGGCTGGAAGGACAAGAAAATAAAGCGATTGAAGTTGAAATCTTCCTGCCAGATGAACTGAAACATTTCCAGTTAGCAACCGGTATGGCATCCAAGAGCCTGGTCAAAGGCCGCTATACGCTTAAAGCAGAAAATTATGCCGAGCTGATCGATTCACCATTTGAACTGGCAGAACAGACCCGTTTTAGCTTTGAAGCCAATGGTATTCCGCATGAGTTCGTGGTTTCTGGCAAACATGAGATGAATGCTGAACGTATGCAGCAGGATCTGGAAAAGATCTGTAGTACCGAAATTTCTATGTTTGGTTCGGTGCCATTTAGTAACTATACTTTTATGACCATGGCAACAGGCAACAGTTATGGTGGTCTGGAACATCCAAATTCAACCAGTCTGATTACACCACGTGACGAGCTGCCGAAAGCCAACGAGCCGGAAGAGCCATCGAAGGATTATCAGCGTTTCTTAGGTTTATGTAGCCATGAATATTTCCACTCTTGGTTAGTGAAATTTATTCGCCCTGAAAACTTTGTAAATTACGATTTAAACAAAGAAGGCTACACCTCTTTACTTTGGATCTTTGAAGGATTTACTTCTTATTATGATGACCTGATTCTGCTACGTAGTGGTGTGATTAACCAGGAATCATATATTGCTTTACTGAAAGCACAGATTGACCGTTATTTGCAAAACTCAGGTCGCTTTATTCAAAGTGTGTCTGAATCAAGCTTTGATGCCTGGGTGAAATTCTATCGTCAAGATGAAAACTCGAATAATGCTGGCACCAGCTATTACAACAAAGGTTGTTTAGTGGCACTTTGCTTAGATTTAGGCTTGCGTCTACGTGGTTCAAGCCTGGATGCCTTGATGCGCAAGTTGTATGAAAATGCGCAAAATGGCATTCAGGTGAACGAGCGTACTATCTTCGAGTTATGTGAAGAATTGACTGGCGATAACTGGTTAGAACAGATCAACCATCTGATCAATACCACAGAAGAATTACCACTGGATCAGTTATTCCCTGAGTTTGGGGTAAGCTATACCCTGAAAAATGACAAGTCTCTGCCATTTGGTTTGAAATTGGTAGATAAGCCTGAAGGTGTATTCGTTCAATCCGCTCGTCGTGACAGTGCTGCGGCTAAGGCAGGCCTGTCAGCCAATGATGTGATCATTGCAATTGATGGCTTGAAAGCGACGACAAAGCTTGCCGAGAAATATGCGAAGCAGGAAGGAATTTATACTGTTCATGCATTCCGTCGTGATGAGTTAATGGCCTTTGATATTCAAGCAGCGGGTTCTGAATTGACTGAAGTCGAACTTAAAATTGAAGATCAAACTAAAGCTGAGAAATGGTTGAAAGCTTGATTTGCATAGCTTAAATAAACCATGTAAAACCCATACTTAGGTATGGGTTTTTTATTGAATAGAGATGTACTTACTGCAAGTTTTTAAAATGGATGCATTTGCATGTTTAAATTCGTTCATAAATTCTGATTGATTATCTCTATATTCTAAAAAATCAATTGTAGACCAAGGATAAAAAAACTCTAGATAATTTATATAGTTTTGAAGATCATCCCAAGAATCATTATCAATACGGGATTCTAGTAAGATTTGTAATTGTTGAGATTTTGTCCTCAAAGGTACAGCTAGTTGAATGAGTTCAGCATAAATGAGATTGTAATCTTTTTCTTTCGTATTGACCGTAAACGTATATGTGAGTTTATAAATTTGCGATGTTAGCTGAGTATGTAAATCCCATATTTCTGTTACTAATTTTGAAATCAAGGTTAAGTTATGCTGATGTTTCCAATTAAGCACTAAGATTGCTGCAGTAACAGCAGCAAATACCGTTGCAGCAGAACTTAAAAGAGATGTGATAAAGCTAAGATCTTCATAGTTATTATTAATACTCGAAAGCCAGCCTCCAAACCATAAATATAAAATATTTATAAAAATGAAAGCTGCTGTTAAAAATATAAAAACATGTGTAGAAAGTATAAATCTTAAAAAAGAGTAGAATGCTTTTGATAACATTTTAATATCTAGTAATATAATCTAGAAGGTAAAAATGCATTAAAAATATAATAAAATCAAGAGATTTTGAATATAGCTTTCATTAATTCCCCCGATACGTTGAATATCCATAAGAACTTAACAACGGTGGAATATGGTAATGCTCCAAAGTACCATCAATCACAAATACAACCGGAATTTCTGGAAAAAAGGTGCGTTGATTATTGGTCTTAAACCAGTCACCGGTTTTAAAAGTCACTTTATAAATTCCTTTCTGCAGATTGGTATCTTTGGGATATCGTTCTTTAATCCGGCCATTACTATCGGTTTTGGCTTCATTCAGCTTGACCCATTTCTCACCTTGCTGGGCTTCTAAAGTTACCGTGACATTGCTGGTAGGCAGGCCGGTTTCCTGATTGAGCACATGCACACTGAGCGGATTGGCAAAACCAAAAGTTGAAAGGGAAGTCGCAGCTAAAGCAAAAATAATTTTTTTCATGAGACCCATCGCAAAATAAATACTTATAATTATTCTAAAAGACTGAAAAATAAAAAATATTAAAGTTATGTAATAAAAAAAAGCCCACCTTCGTGAGCTTTCATTAATTCATTTAAATATTATCCACGACCGCGTCCGCGACCACGTGGTGCTTTGGTATTTGGACGTGTCGTACCATTGGTCTTACGACGTGGTTTTTCACCTTCTTCCAGTTGCCAAACACGTGGTGTACCGGTTTTCTTCTTGGTACCGTCTTTATTCACTTTTTTATTGAGTGGTTTGCCGCCCGTACCACCTGGTTTTTTCACATAAGAACGTGAACGGTATGGCTCTTCTGCGGGTACATCTTTAAAGTCAGGGTAAAGCAAAGGTTCAATTTCTTTGGTTTCACCCGGTTGCAGACCCAATTGAACCAGATCAATAGAACCGATTTTGGTACGGATCAAACGTAAAGTTGGGAAACCTACGGCAGCAGTCATACGACGTACCTGACGGTTACGGCCTTCACAAATTGAGATTTCTACCCATGAAGTTGGCACAGAAGCACGGTAACGAACTGGAGGATCGCGATCCCATAACCATTCAGGTTGCTGAACCTTGATTGCTTTTGCAGGTAAGGTCATACCATCTTTCAGCTCTACACCTTTACGTAACTGCTCAAGTGCTTCTTCAGTCACGTCGCCTTCAACCTGAACCAGGTAAGTCTTGAATTTTTTATTGGCAGGATTGGTAATGAACTGGTTTAAACCACCATGATCGGTCAGGAATACCAAACCTTCCGAGTCCATATCGAGACGACCTGCCAGACGCAGTGTAGGATCATCTACGAAATCAGACATCGTCATGTGTGCTTCGTCTTTACGAAACTGGGAGAGGACGTCATAAGGTTTATTTAGAATGACGATTTTCATAGGAAAAGACTTCTATAATTACAAAAATTTGAAAATGAGCAGATTTCTTCGCGTGGGGATAGTCGTGATCTCCCATTGAAATCTAAAAAGCGGTGGATTTATATATGGGTATTATGAGGGAAGACGGCCTTAAAGTGTTGCTTATCTCGAAATATTTTTGAAACCGCTCGCAGTTGAATCTGTAAATAGTATCTTGTAAAAGGGTAAAGTGCAGCTATAAGCGTTAATAAAAATCAAACCTGAATCTGTTTTAAAATTAAACGGAACAGCTCAGCCTGAAAGATCGCATCCTGTAATGCATTATGATTGCCTCTGCTTTGTGGCTTTAAAATTTCAATAATATTCTTTGCCCGTGTTTCTGACCAACGTCCGCCAAATGCACCCATATAAAGAGATTTAATATCGAGTGAGGAAACACCAAAAGGATTGTGTCCGATAAATTTATGGAAATAATAATTCATAAAAGACCAGTCAAAACCGGCATTTAATCCGACAAAAATTGGTGTTTCAGATTTGGAAAGATGTTGCTCAATCCACGCAGTGCAATTCTGCATCGCAGTGGTGGGATCTATCCCATTTTTTGTTAAATCTTCTAAATTGAAATCGGTAACGGCCAAGGCTTTCGGGTCAGCTTTATGGGAGACCGGCTTTAATTCACAATAAAACTGGATCTCAGGTTGATCGACGAGACACATGCCGATAGATAGCAAATCATATTCCCCAGGAATCGGGCCGGAAGCTTCAATATCGACGGAAATAAACACTTCTTTTTTAGCCATTTTTGTCTAATCACTCTCATCTATCTGTGAAAATTTTAATCTTGCTTGCCAGGTTTTCTGAACATCCATATTAAAATCACTATTGTGGCAGAGAAGGGACTCTTCCAATATCTTAGATAAACAATACAGGGTTAAAATGACCGAGTTAAAGTCATCATAATCTGTGATCTTTACAGTCGGAGCTGACACTAAAATTCTGGCTTTATAATTATAAACCTCAATATATAAATTATACGCTGAGTAATCTCATGTTTCAGCGTGCAAACATCTGTAAGACTTGTAATAACAAAAAACCATGTCCCCTTAAAACAGAATAACTTAGTTAAAGTGTAATTACATTGAAGCAATTAGATACGACTCTGGCATTGGTTATTTATTTATAGTGGTTAGAGTAGAAAAACAATCTTTTTGATCGAGATGAGTAGGAGTCAAAAATGGCTAGATCTCAGGCAAAACATAAGCAGGTTCAGCAAAAGGACAAAAAGGATTCCATGCAGGATGAGGATCAACAGCAGCAACAGCAACAACCTCAAAAATCTAAACCATCACGGGCGAAAAAACGTAAATAGTCCATGATTTCGAATCGGTGATAATCAATGATAAAACCCTCTATAAGAGGGTTTTATTGTTTAGAAGAGAAAAAATAATTTTCAAAGGAATCATCAATAAAAATTACAAGAACAGCACGTGTAATCAGATTGAATTGAATAAGATTATTTTAAGAAGAATGAATGAGAAATTACAGTGCCGAATTTAAGCGCTTCCTTGTTACTGATTACTGTATTAATACTTCTGAGTGGCTGTCAGCCACCACCTTCTGGTGAGTCAGCGGGCTGGAAAAGTCCTTATCTGTATTGGCAATTAAGAAAAGAAACTTTATCGCAACCTTTAACCATTCCAGTCGAAGGTGTGACCCAAAGACAGCTCAATGATACTTGGGGTGCTTCACGAAGTGCAGGCCGTAAGCATGAAGGAATTGATATCTTTGCTAAACGAGGTACACCTGTGCTGAGTGCAACCAGAGGTATTGTTAGAAATATTGGAACAAATAATCTCGGTGGTAAAGTGATCTGGGTAACAGGACCGGAGCTGAGCCAGCATTATTATGCACATCTGGAGGATTATGCTGAGCATATTCAGGAAGGTGACTGGGTGGAAGCTGGCGAAGTCATTGCCTATGTGGGCAACACCGGTAATGCTAAAACCACACCACCACATTTGCATTATGGAATTTATTTTAGTGGGCAGGGCGCAACGAATCCTTATCCTTACTTGAAAGCTGAGGAATTAGAATAAACGCCATAATGTAAGATAAATATAAAAAAATTTATTCTGAAATTGGAAAGGCATAAAATAGCTTATCTCCCGCTTTTCCTGTTTTTATGAGTATTGCCTACAGACCAGATATCGATGGCCTACGTGCTATTGCGGTATCTCTGGTTATTTTCAATCATTTAGGCTGGTCACTATTTTCTGGTGGCTATATTGGCGTAGATATCTTCTTTGTGATTTCAGGCTATCTGATCACTATTATTCTCACACGCGATATTCAGGCCCAACAATTTTCAATTGCGCGATTCTATAAAAAGCGTGTAGTTCGTTTGGCACCAGCGTATTTTACCGTACTCGCTGTGGTTAGCCTGATTGCCTGGCAGGTGATGCTGCCGGGTGAACTGACTGAATACTTTAAGAGTGTCATGTATGCCACTGTGCTCATTGCGAATCTCTATATGCGCAATGAAGTGGGGGATTACTTTAGCCCGAGCGTGGAAAATGTACCGCTATTGCACTTATGGTCATTGGGGGTGGAAGAACAGTTCTATATTTTCTGGCCTTTAATATTATGGCTATTTTTTGCCAGAGCATCACGCAAATATCTCTGGTTGATGATCAGTACATTGATTATTGTTCTACTGGTTTATGCCCAGTACCAACTCACGCAAAATCCAACCAAGGCCTATTACAGCATGCCGGTCCGGGCTTTTGAGTTACTGATTGGCGCATTGATTACCTGTTTGCCACGACCAAAACTCCCTAAAAAATTATTACAAATTCTGGTGTGGCTTGGGGTTCTTGTTTTATTTGCAGCAGCAATATATTTTGATCAATACACGCCATTTCCCGGTCTTATGGCGCTGATTCCGTGTCTGGCAACAGCAGTAATTATTTATCTGGGCCAATCTGTATCCGTAACTAATCTGCTGCTCAGTAATCAGCTGAGCACCTGGATCGGAAAAATTTCATATCCGCTGTATTTATGGCACTGGCCGATTATCATGTTATTTGGCATTTATATGCTGCCACTCAATACAGAAAATCAGATCATCATTCTCCTGCTGTCAGTGCTTTTGGCATTTCTTACCTATCAGCTGGCAGAAAAACCCCTAAAACGCTTTGTAATGGCTGCCAATTACAAGGTGATTCTTCTCGGATTTTTAATTCCTGCGATTATCTTTATTGTAATTGCCCAGATCATTAAAACTAATGAAGGTTTTCCTGATCGGTTTCCACCCTCCGTATATGTCAAGCAGGAAGCATTGCAGGCTTATGCGCATGTGATTCGTAGCCAGTGTATGGATACGAATCCGAAAACCTTACCTGATCCAAAAGATTGTATATTAGGGCACACGAAGGATGATATTGATTTAATGCTCTTACCGAACATCTGTCTAAAACCCATTATCCAATGATTATTTTGGTCGGTTCTTATGCACCATATTTTGGAGATGAGGTAAAACTTAAAGATGGGATTCATCAGCGCAATAATGAAATCTTTAAAGTCGGCTTGATGAAAGCGCTAGAAATTGCCCACAAAGCGAGTGATCAAGTGGTAATACTGAACGATGTACCACGATTAGATTGGGATGAGATCCCTTCAGACTGTAATATCCGTAACGAGATTCTAAATCGACATGCACAATGTACGGTTTCCAGAAGGAGTTACGAAACCCATTTAAAACCATTTAACCAAATATTGGCTGAAGCTAAACTGAAATACCCTGATTTGAAAATCATTGATCCGACCAAAGTGATCTGTGATCAGCAGGTATGTAAGATCATCGTGAATGATGTGCCTTTATATCGCCTAAAAGATGATAACCATATTAATGATCAGGGTTCACGTCAATTAGGGATTGAATATCTGAAACAATTTGGTAATCCACTAAAAGACTTAAAAGCAAATTAATTATAAAAAAACCGCGTTATTGAACGCGGTTTTTTTTATCGGTGCTATTAACGAATTTTTGCTAGGAAACGGCTCAAACGATTAATGGCTTCACGCAGTTCATTTTCTGCTGGCAGAAATACCACACGGAAATGATCCGGAGTTGGCCAGTTAAAGCCTGTACCTTGAACCAGCAATACTTTCTCGGCACGCAGCAGATCCAGCATCAGTTTTTCATCATCTTCAATCGGGTAAATTTCCGGATCTAAACGCGGGAAGCAGTACATTGCACCTTCTGGTTTCACACAAGTGACACCAGGAATTTCATTGAGCATTTCCCAGGCAATATTGCGCTGCTCATACAGGCGACCACCTGGGCGGATCA
This sequence comes from Acinetobacter sp. 22323, assembly GCF_052044895.1. Taxonomy (NCBI): domain Bacteria; kingdom Pseudomonadati; phylum Pseudomonadota; class Gammaproteobacteria; order Moraxellales; family Moraxellaceae; genus Acinetobacter; species Acinetobacter sp. 22323. The sequence continues at coordinate 127,707 of NZ_JBQEOL010000001.1, forward strand.
GGTCATTAATTGATTGGTAACCCCCGAGAGCAGTCTGGATTGCATATTGAGCCTGATGGTTGGCACAAAGGCGCATCGATGCCAGCATATCCAAGCCTTCGATGTAATCTGCTGCACGAGACTTATCACCCGTAATAGCCATCCAGCCAGAACGGTAACCTGCAATACGGTAAGCTTTAGACAGGCCATTGAAAGAGATACATAGCTGATCACCGGCAAGTGATGCAACGGCAACATGCTCAATACCGTCATAAACGATCTTGTCATAAATTTCGTCAGCAAACAAAATCAGGTCGTGCTTTTTCGCCAGATCCACGATTTGCTGTAATACGTGACGTGGATAAACTGAGCCCGTCGGGTTATTCGGGTTAATGATCACGATACCGCGGGTATTCGGTGTGATCTTGCTTTCCATATCTGCGATGTCTGGATACCAGTAATTTTCTTCATCACATTTATAGTGAATCGCAGTACCACCAGACAGGTTCACTGCCGCAGTCCACAACGGATAATCAGGCATTGGAATCAGCATTTCATCGCCGTCATCCAGCAAGCCTTGCATTGCCATTACAATCAGCTCGGACACGCCGTTACCCACATACACATCATTGACGTGCATATCCAGAATACCTTTTTGCTGGTAGTACTGACAGATCGCCTTACGTGCCGGGAAAATACCTTTTGAGTCGGTATATCCAATCGCATTTGGCAGGTTGAGTGCCACATCATTGATAATCTCTTGTGGTGCTTCAAAACCAAATGGAGCAGGGTTGCCGATATTCAGCTTGATGATCTTATGTCCGGCTTCCTCCATCTCGTTGGCCGCTCGTAACACTGGTCCGCGAATGTCATAGCATACATGCTCGAGTTTAGACGATTTTTTGATTTCGCGAGATTTTTGGAAAGTGTTCGGCATTTTGATGTTCTCTGAAAGAGTGGAGGTCACTTTTGCATAACGATATAAATAGCTTTTAAATGTCTCAGTGGTGACTAGATCGAGATCGTGCTCATCTCGGAGTAATGCAACAATCTTTTCATGCGTAAATCCAAGCTGTTGATATTGTTTAATCACCGGCAATAGATTTTTAAAAATTACGCTTTTTTTTTGCGACATTATTTAATCCTGAGCAAATTTAGTACCAAGCCTACCACTAAAATTGCTTACAAAAAAGCATTTAATGAAAAAAATGCTTACTTTTATTTTGTTTATTTGCTTACTTTTTGCTTTTTTGGGAATTATATGTCTTTTGTAAAATGTTAAACAAACACTAGAATTTTTAAAATGAATCACGTAAATATAGAATTATCCTATTTAAAATAGCAAGATAGAAAGGACCGTCATCATGGGAAAACTCAGTAAATCAGACAGAGAATGGCAAAGAGAGTTATCACCTGAAGAGTTCCGTATTACACGTCAAAAAGGGACGGAGCCAGCATTTACCGGTAAATACTGGAATACGAAACAAGATGGTACTTATGTATGCCGTTGTTGTGGTGAACCTTTATTTACCTCAGAAACCAAATATGACAGTGGCTGTGGCTGGCCAAGCTTCTATAAGGTGATCAACGGCTCTGCAATTGAAGAGCATTTAGACACATCTCATGGTATGGTCAGAACAGAAATTGTTTGCCATCATTGTGATGCACATTTAGGGCATGTTTTCACTGATGGACCTCAGCCAACTGGCTTACGTTATTGTGTGAACTCCGCTTCATTAGAATTAAAAACACAAGAAAAGAATGATGAGGAAACTTATCCATGACCAGCATATATCAGTTTGAAGCTGAATTGTTAGATGGAAAAACCAAACAATTTGCAGACTATGAAGGAAAGGTACTGTTAATTGTGAATACCGCAAGTAAGTGCGGTTTCACACCGCAGTTCGCCGGCCTGGAAAAACTTTACGAGAAATATAAAGATCGTGGCCTGGAAGTTTTAGGCTTTCCCTGTAACCAGTTTGGCGGACAGGATCCGGGCAGTAATGAGCAAATTGGTGCATATTGCCAGAAGAACTATGGGGTGACATTTCCGATGTTCTCCAAGATCGATGTCAAAGGTCCTGAAGCACATGCAATTTTCCGTTATCTGACCAATAATTCTAAAGGGATTCTGGGTAATGGTATTAAATGGAACTTTACCAAGTTCCTGATTGGGCGTGATGGCAAGGTGCTGAACCGTTTTGCGCCAACCACCAAGCCGGAAGACCTGGAAGCTGAGATCGAAAAAGCGCTGTAAGGCGGTTATTGGCCGCCTTTACTCTCTTCAAGTCATTGCCATGCCATTCAGAATCCTCGTTCAGAGCCTGCTATTTAGCGCATGTATCGAGCTGTTTTTAGCTCCTGCTTATGCACAGGATGAAAAAACCCGGCAATTACTAAAAAGGCTGAAGCAGCCTGTTCCAGCGTATCAGCCGCCTACTGTCAAAAATGCTGTTCCGCCACATTTGCTGGCGAAGCAGGGCTATGAAGTCAGCTGGCTAAAAGCACCGTATCTGAGATTTAATGATGCAGAACTGCAACGTGCCAAGACAGTAATCGTGCAAATGACGGTCATCGCCAATACAGGGCGGATTACCGACGTTGAGATCATTCAGAGTTCTGGCTTGAGAGTTGTCGATGCTAAAGTTAAAGAAGCGGTACTGGCTGCCAAGCTGGAGCCGATTAAGGGTGTAGACCACAATCTGGTGTATATTCTGGAATATAAGATTGAAATAAAAAATCCACTATAAATATAGTGGATTTTTTATTAAAATTTTAGGTTAAAGAATGGCTTTTAAGCGCTCAATGACCTGTTCACATTGTGCCAGATCAGCCACCAATGCCAGACGTACATGGTTTTCACCTGGATTGCCTTGCTCAGTATCACGAGACAGGTAGCGGCCAGGAAGTACTTTGATATGTGCCTGTTCCATTAAGCGTTTGGCAAATTCTTCATCATTGTCTACTTTCAACCAGTAGTAGAAACCCGCATCCGGTTTTTTCAGTGGCAACAAGTGACCAAGCTCTTTCTGGAACAGATCAAACTTGGCACGGTACTGTACGCGGTTTTCTTCAACATGTGCTTCATCATCCCAGGCAGCAATTGAAGCCAGCTGATGTTGAACCGGCATCGCTGCACCGTGGTAAGTACGATATTGCAGATAAGGTTTAAGCAAATCCGCATCACCCGCAACAAAGCCTGAACGCATGCCTGGAAGATTCGAGCGTTTAGAGAGCGAATGGAATACTACGCAGTTTTTGTAGTCATCACGACCGATTTCTGCACAGACTTCCAGTAAGCCAACCGGTGCTTCATCAAACCATAGCTCTGAGTAGCATTCATCTGAAGCAATCACAAAATCATATTGATCAGAAAGTGCAATTAGCTTTTTAAACTGTTCTTTAGACAGGACTGCACCTGTCGGGTTACCCGGTGTACAGACAAATAGAAGTGCGGTTCTTTTCCAGACTTCAGCAGGGACTGTATCAAAATCACCAAGATAATTATTTTCCTCAGTGCAGTTAATGAAGTACGGTTTTGCACCTGCAAGTAGCGTTGCACCTTCATAAATCTGATAAAAAGGATTTGGCATCACTACATAAGGTGCATCTTCACGATTAATCAGTGCCTGTACAAAAGAGAAGATTGCTTCACGGGTACCCGATACTGGCAAGATATTGCTGTCTGCACTAATGCTGTTCAGTTTAAAACGGCGAGTCAGCCAGTTGGCGATACTGGTACGCAGTTCAGGTAAACCTTTCGAGTTTGGATAAGTTGAAAGATGCTGAAAATTATCAATAATGGCCTGTTTCACGAACTCAGGAGCTGGATGCTTTGGTTCACCAATCGATAGGGGAATGAGTGGCATATTCGCAGGCTTAATATCCGCAAAAAGTTTATTCAACTTTTCAAATGGATAAGGATGCAATAAAGACAAGCTAGAGTTCATGAATGAGTTACCGCGTTTTAATGTGAGTGTTGACTGTTGACCTGATTAGAGGCTTCATCCAGCGCTGCTTTTAACGCAGAGGCAAATTCAGAAGATTCTTCAGGGTTCAACGGCATGCCATCTTTTTTGGTGACAAAGAAAATGTCTTCGGCACGTTCGCCAAGTGTGGCAATTTTAGCAGAATGGATATCCAGACCACGCATCATAAATAATCCGCCTACTTTGGCAAGTAGACCCGGTTGGTCGAGCGTGGCAATTTCCACCATATTCTGGTTCAAAACAGGGTTCAGGCTGATATCTACCGTATTTTCAATATCAAAATGACGAAGCTGACGTGGAATACGGCGCTGCATCAGGCCTGGATATTTATCGGAGTGGCTTAAAGCATCTTTAAGTGCATCAATCACTTTCAGCTCGCGTTCCGGATCGGTGAGGAGTGTACCGAAACGGTCAAGCACGACATAAGTGTCCAGACTGAACGCCTTGGTCGCCGTGATAATCCGCGCATCCTGTACATCCAGGTCCATGCGGTCCAGAACGGCCACTGTGGTGGCAAACAGATTTGGTTTATCTTGCGTATAAATAAAGATTTGCACTGCATCTTGCGCATATTTACGATGCGGACGCATCAGCACCAGCGGTTCAGAATTATCACCATGCTGTAAAATGGCACGAGTATGCCAGGCGATTTCATCTGGCGATTCTTTCAGGAAGTAGTCATCACCGAGTTCCTGCCAGATGGTTTCCACATCATATAAAGAGAAGTCCTGTACCAGTAGTTCGCTGGCAGCAAACTTGGTGTCTTCAATCAGCATCTGATAGTCCACCGGACGACCCAGACCAGAACGGATCACATCGCGCGCATGCGTATATAGCTGACGCATTAAAGATGCACGCCAGGTATTCCACAGTTTGGGATTGGTGGCATTAATGTCGGCAACGGTCAGGGTATACAGATAGTCCAGGTGCTCCATATCACCCATTTGTTCTGCGAATTCACGGACCACATCCGGATCAGAAATATCTTTTTTCTGTGAAGTCACTGACATGATGAGGTGATTCTGAATCAGCCATGCAACCAGATTGCATTCACGCTCGGTAAAGCCATGCGTGCGGCAAAATGCAATCGCATCAGTGGCACCGAGTTCGCTATGGTCACCACCACGACCTTTGGCAATGTCATGGAACAGGGCAGCCAGATAGACGATGTCACGACGGGCCAGACGCTGGAACACTGAACTGACTACTGGGAATTCTTTGGCGAATTCCGGTTCCTTAAAGCGGTTCAGGTTACGTAATAGCAATAGGGTATGCGCATCTACAGTATAGATATGGAACAGGTCATACTGCATCAGCCCCATAATCTGGCCAAAGGCCGGAATATAATTCCCCAATACGCCGTAGCGTTTCATTGCTACCAAGGTTTCATATAAACGATGTGGTGAACGGATAATCGCCATGAACAGCGCTTGATGAACGGGATTATTGCGATAATCCTGATCAATCCGTTTTGCTGCGAGCGTTAATAGACGCAAGGTACGGGCACGGATGCCTTCAATCTCCGGACGGTTTGCCAGAAGATAAAAGATTTCCAGAATCGCGCTTGGATTTTCCGAGAAAGTTTTATGGTGCTGTACCGCAAGTTTGCCATCAACCAGTTTAAAGTTCTGGTTAATTTCTTCGATGTTACGCTCATAGTTTGGCAGACGCGGAGTAATTACCGATTCATTAAAATAAGCCAACAGCATTTCATTCAGCGTCGATACCTGCTGGGCATTGCGGTAATAGCGCTTCATAAACTGTTCAATCGGATAGTTCTGCGGCTGGCCTTCTTCACGTACATAGCCGAACTTCGCGGCGATATCACGCTGATAGTCGAATAACAGGCGGTTTTCATCGCGTTTGGTGATGCGATGCAGATGATGACGGATTTCCCAGAGGAAGCTTTCGGCTTCTTCTAAAACGGCCAGTTCAAATTCTGAAATAAAACCAAGATGTACCAGATCATAAATACGGTTTACGCGGAAATGACGTTTGGCAATCCAGCCGATCTGGTTAATATCACGAATACCTCCCGGGGCATTTTTAATGTCCGGCTCGAGATTACTTTCGGTATTGTTGTGTTGAGCATAGCGTTTATGCTGCTCTTCCATTTTGGCATCAAAAAAGGTCTTGTCGGTCCAGGATTGAGACACGATACGACGTGGCCATTTGGCCAGGCTTTCATTACCGGTAATCAGACGGGACTCAATCAGGGTCGTGGCTACAGTCAGGTCACTGCTGGCCTGATTGACACATTCACTAATGGTGCGGACGCTAATACCTGGCTTGAAATTGCCGACATCCCATAAGGATGAAATAAAGGTCGAAATCAGCTGTTCCTGTTCAGACGTAATTTCATCTTCTGACAGGATCATGATATCGACATCAGAATAGGGTAGCATTTCGCGGCGGCCGTAGCCACCGACAGCAAATAGACCCAGATCAGTCTGATCGAGTTCAGCATGCTTCCACAGGAACTGTAGCGCTTCATCAATCAGATTTGATCGGGTCAGAATAATGTCACGGATCGACTCACCATTTTCAAAACATTCCTGCAGCTGGTGTTCGACATCACTGCGCCATTCGTTAATAGCTTTAATGTCATGGTTACTTTTGGTGTAATTCAGCAATGGCAGGGTATTGATCATGAACAGTCGTCCGTTTCGTTTTTCAGCTTAGTTTTGGTTGACACTGACTTGTTGAGCCACCTGTTGCGCAAGTTCACGTGCCTGATCTGTTGTTTCAGCACGTGCAGTTGCTACACCCATACGACGTCGTTTGAAGCCTTCAGGCTTGCCAAACAGGCGCAAGTCTGTGTTACCCTCTGCTAAAGCAAGATCCAGACCAGAATAAGAAAGATTCTGATCATCTACACCAGCGTAAATCACAGCACTGGCTGCAACGCTATGACGAGTGGTATTTACCGGAAGGCCCAGGATTGCACGCGCATGCAACTCAAATTCACTTTGGAACTGGGAAGCTAAAGTGACTAAGCCGGTGTCGTGTGGACGTGGTGACACTTCACTAAACCATACTTTGTCGCCTTTGACAAAGAGTTCTACCCCAAAAATACCGCAACCACCGAGCGCAACGGTTACTTTATTGGCAATTCGCTTGGCTTCTTCCAATGCAGCAGGTGTCATTGGCTGAGGTTGCCAGCTTTCAACATAGTCCCCAGAATCCTGACGGTGACCAATCGGGTCGCAATAAGAGGTTTCGATTTCACCTGTTTTCGGATTTTTGGCACGAACAGTGAGCAGGGTGATTTCAAAATCAAAATCAATCTGTGACTCAACAATGACGGTACCTTGATTTACACGACCACCCGTTTGCGCATATTCCCAAGCAGGATCAACTTCATCGAAGCTTTTGACACGAGACTGACCTTTGCCTGAAGAGGACATCACAGGCTTCACAAAGTTTGGATAACCAATATCATCACAAGCGGCACGGAAAGATTCCAAAGTATCGGCAAAACGGTAAGCAGATGTTGGCAGGCCCAGTTCTTCAGCAGCCAGACGACGGATGCCTTCACGGTTCATGGTCAGATTCACTGCTTTCGCGGATGGAATTACCGTTGCGATATTCTGCTCTTCAATTTCAACCAGCACCTGGGTGGCAATCGCTTCAATTTCCGGGACAATCAGATTTGGTTTCACCTGATCAATCAGCTGTCTGAGTTCTGCTGGATCAGCCATATTCAAGGTATGCGACTGATGGGCAACTTGCATGGCAGGTGCATGGTCATAGCGATCAGCAGCGTGAACCTCGACACCTAACCGTTGCAGGGAAATTACCACTTCCTTGCCCAGTTCGCCTGAACCCAGTAATAAGACCTTGAAGGCAGAAGCCTGTAATGGGGTACCAATCGTCACGCTCATGTAAATCATCCATGCTTGATTTTATGGGCTTTTAGCATAGCAGAACTCTCTGCGGAGATAAGCCAAGTTTCATATAAAATTGTGATATTGACCAACAATTTTATTTATAAAGTTCGCAAAATTTAGATTAAGAAATCAGAAGGATACTTTCACCGGATCAATTTGAGGATCTAAATAATAAATATGATTTTGCGGATTCAGTTTTTTCATTTTCAGAATCTACCCCCCGGACTTAATTCCAGCTAAGGTAGGGGTTTCATGGTTTGATTGGGTTGCTAATAAAGATAGGGAGCAGCAAAGGGAAGAACCAAGCCAATAGAAAAGACTGAGTAAAGCATTCGAAATCCGGCAGGGAAACAGTTTCGAGAATATTGTAATGCTTCACCCCAGCGCTGATGAATAAAGATCTTCCTTTAATAATCTGTTTTGGCTCAAGCATGCCAATTTTCTTATTATCATTAAAAGAAGCTTATACCGGAACGTAGCATAAGCCTCTTATATTCATTGATTTAATCTTTAAAAATGAATCGGCAGGTAAGTATAAATCAGGCCATAGGTGAGGGCAGCCGTCAAAGTGGCCATCACAATGCGTTTAAACTTGAAATACAGCACTGTTAATACAATAAAACCGGCCAGCATCGCCACACTTTTATCGGGAGTTTCCAGCAAAGGCGGTAGTGTCGCCACGACCAACATTGAGCTAATTGCAGAAATTCCAATCGCACCTAAGGCAATTTTCAACCACAGCGCACCACGCTTTTGTGAACCTTGCTGCGATTTCTGAATCACAAAAAAAGGTCCGAAACGGGAAGCGAAATTGGCAATTCCGACCAGAATACCAACCAGAATAATTTCTAAATTCATAGTTCTTCTCCCATATGCTCAGGATCGGGACGTTTGAGTACATAGTGCTTGAACAGGCCTGCCAGAATACCGGAACTGATGCCGATAAAGATTGCAGCAGACAGGTCGATTATGTAGCAGGCAATAGCAGAAACAACAATAGTCACAGCGACAACAAAAGTATGTTTCTTCTCAAAGGCTGCTAGCAGGAAGCTTAGGAATAGCGCAGGTAACAGAAAGTCTAAAGCAGCCTGTAAAAATTGCGGTAAGTTGCTGACCTGATCTGCAAATAAGCCACCCAGAAAAGAACCTGTTGCCCAGGACAGCCAGCTGAATAAACTCAACCCCAGCATCCACGATTCAGACCATTCCTGACGCCGTTGCGACAGTTTGATCATGCCAGAGGCAAATACCTCATCGGTGAGTCCCCAAGCCCAGACTGCGGTTTTTTTCAAATTGAGCCGATCCTGAATCAAATTCTGTAGCGCAGGGCCATAAAGTAGATGACGGATATCCAGAGCAATCACGGTTAATGCAGTCATCCAAATGGAGGTGCCACTCCCTAAGAGTGCAACAACCAGGAATTGACTGGCACCTGCATACATGGAGCAGGACAGGAATAATGCTTCCCATGCGGTAAAGCCAAATTGGGTCGCAGAAACCCCAAAGGCAAAAGAAACGGGCAAATAGGTAAAAATAATCGCCTGGCTGTCTTTGGCACCTTGCCAAAAACTGGCAGGTTTTACAGCGTGTTGATTCAGTTCGGACACAGCACACCTTGGAGGGAGAGTTGAACAAGGGGTCAAATGGTAATTGAGTATTGTACGTGAATTTAATAGCATAGTGCCGAATTGTTTAAGATGGCGAGCCTGATAATGTTCATGTTCAAGACACGTTATATATTGAGTGTTGCTTTAGTCAGCACAGCATTGTTGTTACAGGCATGCGGAAATGAGGGTTCAGGCAATCAAGCACCGGAAATTAAGCCAGCCCCGAAACTGAGCAATGATGCGACCACTTATGCCCATGAAGCTTGGACATTTATGAATGAAGTAGATCCGCTGGTCTACAACAAGCAGATTGATCAGATTGAAAAACGCGTTCGTCAGCCTGCACGCAAGTTGAGCACGGATTGGCGCATTAATGTGAAAATGACTGATTCCGTGACTGAAGGAAAATATGCATTATGTCGTAAGGCTTTAACCAGTCTGGAAATCTGGGCACGTACCACACTTGAAGATGGGAATAGTCTGGCACAGAAGCAAGCCGATTATGAACGTGACAAAAAACAGTGTGAAAGTGCAATTGCTCATCCACAACTGGGCAATACTGATCCGAAACAGGTGGGTGTCGCAAGCTGATCGATATTTTATTCGTATCAAAAAGGCTGAGTCATATGCTCAGCCTTTTTGATTTTCTTGGTTCGGAATCAGTGGAGCGGGACGCCAGTCAATTGATGTAGTCGTTGCACATCCAGAATTTCAATCTGTTTAAAGGCAATTTTCAGGATATTCATTTTTTCCAGCTGTTGCAGTTCCTGATTAATAGTCTGGCGGGAACACATCAGCATTTGTGACAATTGTTCCTGCGACAACTGAATGGTACGGTTTTTAATGACCAGGTGATTGCCATAGCCTTGCAAAATAAACAGTAAACGCTGCGCTAGGCGTTGTTGCATGGTTTGGGTCTGAATAGAAAATAATTCCAGAAACACATAACGTAATTTCTGGCTCATGAGCTGGGAGATGTGAAACCAGAATGCAGGGTGTTCAGCCACCAGTTTATAAATAAATTGCGCGGGAATATGCAAGAGCAGGGATTTCTTGCAGGCGATGGCGTGATGAGAACGCGGCTGTTCATCTACCAATGATATTTCACCAAACCAGACAATGGGTTCCACAATTGCAGAAACTGCCTCTTTACCCTCAATATTGATAGACCCTAAACCAATTGCACCTTCTAACACAGCATAAATTCCATCAAACACATCACCTGAATAAAATACGGTCTGGTCTTTATCGACGGATAAGGTAACTGCATGTTTCAGCAGGACGTTCTGGAAATGAGAAGGTAATTTTGAGAACCAGGAATTTTTTTCTAATTCAACAAGATGTTTTTCTTCCACTCGCTTTATTGCTCCAAGTTTTATGAGTTGTCGTCCAGCTGACAACTTATCTTTTATTGTTGCGCTATAGTCAAATTCTATGGCCAGTCAAGGAAGAATAATATGACCAGAGTAGAACGACTATTAAGCCAGTATGCAGCTTATCATTTAGACCGTAAGAATGTCATGACACATTTTATTGGGGTCCCATTAATTGTTTTTTCCATTATTTGTCTTACTGCACGTGTATCACTGATGATGTCCGGCTTTGAGGTGACTCTCGCCTTGGGACTTCTCATTGTTTCAATTCTTTATTATTTAACTATTGATGTATTTTTTGCATTGATCATGGCCTTCATTTTTATGTTTGTTTATCCTTATGCCTATAATGTGGCACAGTGGGATACTGGAACCTGGCTGAGTACCAGCGTTGGAATTTTTGCCATTGGATGGGCATTCCAGTTTGTAGGTCATTTCTACGAAAAGAAAAAACCGGCATTTATGGATGATCTGATTGGCCTGGCGATCGGACCTTTATTTGTTCTTGCGGAATTAATTTTCCTGTTCGGCTTTCGCAAGGAACTAGAAGCAAAAATGTTACTTGAAGCACGTAAGCAACGCTTGCTAATGGAACAAGACACCTCATATGCGGAAATAGCAGCTGATTAATCCTTTTTAAAATACATAAAAAATGCCCCGAATTATCGAGGCATTTTTATCTTCAACTTATACGTTGAAGCGGAAGTGCAGAACATCGCCGTCCTGAACGATATAAGTTTTACCTTCCAGACGCCATTTACCTGCTTCTTTGGCGCCAGCTTCGCCGTTGTACTGTACGAAGTCATCGTAAGCAATACATTCAGCACGGATAAAGCCTTTTTCGAAGTCAGTGTGGATTACACCCGCAGCTTGAGGGGCAGTCGCACCCACTTTTACTGTCCAGGCACGAACTTCCTGTACGCCAGCAGTAAAGTAAGTTTGTAGACCAAGCAGTGAATAACCTGCGCGAATTACTACGTTCAGACCTGGTTCTTCCATGCCCATAGCTTCCAGGAATTCAGCACGGTCTTCATCTTCAAGTAATGAAATTTCTGCTTCGATCTGGTTACAAAGTGGAACCACGATTGCATTTTCAGCAGCAGCCAGTTCACGTACAGCATCTAAATGCGGGTTATTTTCAAAACCATCTTCAGCCACGTTGGCGATATACATGGTTGGTTTAAGCGTTAACAGACCAAAACCACGTACCAGTTTACGTTCGTCATCATCTAAGGTTGCAGCACGAGCAGGTTTGCCTTCATCTAAAAGAGGCAGAATCTTATCTAGAACTGCTTTAGTCGCGATCGCTTCTTTATCGCCACCTTTTGCAGATTTCGCTAAACGGGTCACAGCTTTAGTCACAGTTTCCAGGTCAGCCAATGCAAGCTCGGTATTAATTGTTGCGATGTCATCAAGCGGGTCGATTTTACCGTTCACATGAATCACGTTTTCATCTTCGAAACAACGCACCACGTGAGCAATTGCATCTGTTTCACGGATGTTTGCCAGGAACTGGTTACCCAGACCTTCACCTTTAGATGCACCAGCGACAAGGCCCGCGATGTCCACGAATTCCATAGTTGTCGGGATCACGCGTTGTGGTTTTACGATTTCAGCAAGTTTGTCCAGGCGTGGATCTGGCACAGGCACGATACCGGTGTTTGGTTCAATGGTACAGAATGGGAAGTTTTCTGCAGCAATTGCAGCTTTGGTTAATGCATTGAAAAGCGTAGATTTACCAACGTTAGGCAGGCCTACAATACCACAATTAAAACCCATGAAATAACTCACAAAGCGTTATATAAAAATTGCCAGTGATTTTACATGAAAGCCATGACAAAGTCAGGTCATGGCTGAGGGCTTTGTTGAAAACTTATGAAAAGAGAGGTTTTTAAATTTTGCGTTTGTCGAGCTGATTGGACAGGGTGTCACCAGTGGCCTGAACCAGCATCACCAGAATAATCAGTACTACAATCACGGCCAGCATGATCTGCATATCAAAACGCTGATAACCATAACGGTATGCAATATCACCTAAACCACCGGCACCAATCGCACCAGCAATGGCTGATGAATTGATCATAGTGACTAAGGTCACGGTAAAGCCAGCCACAATACCGGGAAGTGCTTCAGGTAACAGCACATGCCAGATAATCTGCTTGCGGTTACAGCCAATCGCCTGTGCAGCTTCAATCAGTCCCTGATCCACTTCACGTAAACTGACTTCAGCAATCCGCGCAAAGAAAGGGGTAGCTGCCAAGGTTAAAGGCACAACTGCGGCCCAGACCCCATAACTGGTGCCGACAATCCAGCGGGTAATTGGAATCAGCGCGACCATCAGAATCAGGAAAGGCACAGAACGGGTGATATTTACAATCCAGCCTAAAGCCTGATTAATTGGTTTGGATGGATAAATGCCATGCTCCGAGGTACTGACCAAAACCACCGCCATTGGTAACCCAATCAGAAAAGCAACGATGGCAGAAACGCCTACCATGATTAAGGTATCGGTAGTTCCCGTCAGTAATAAATCAATGAGTTGGTCGTGCATAGCCAATCACCTCAATTTGTGCAATGTGTTGTTTGAGTTTTTGCTGGAGCAGGTTGGTATCCAGATTCAGGTCAGCCACCGCGACAATCAGACTGCCGACCAGATGGTTCTGGATACTGTCGACATGACTCTGATAGAGGTGAACCGGATGATCAAACTGCTCAAAAATTACCTTTAAATCTGGTGAATGCTGAACACTGGAGGCATAGCGCAGTTTGACAATGCTATGCGTGGTATCCGCGGTTACTTCAGGACTAATGGCAAATGGGAATTCCAGTTGTTCCAGATTCAGCAGTTCCTGAGTAATCTGCTGCTGAGGATTGGAAAATACTGACCAGACTTCACCCGCTTCGACAATTTCACCCTTATCAATCACTACTACCTGATCGCAGATTTCACGGATCACCTGCATTTCATGCGTAATCAGCACAATGGTAATGCCAAGTTTCTGGTTGATTTCTTTCAGTAAAGACAGCACCACTGAGGTACTTTCTGGATCTAGTGCAGAAGTGGCTTCATCACAGAGTAAAATTTCCGGATGATGCACCAACGCGCGGGCAATACCGACACGCTGTTTTTGTCCACCAGAGAGTTGAGAAGGATAGCTCTGCGCCTTTTCGCTTAAACCGACCAGTTGCAGTACTTCATTGACGCGTGCATCGATGTCTGACTTTTTATAGTTTGCAACTTTGAGCGGCAGAGCGACATTTTCCCAGACGGTTTTGGCAGACATCAAATTAAAATGCTGGAAGATCATGCCAATACGCTGGCGCAGTTGAATCAGTTCAGCGTGTGAGAGTCCAGCCAGATCTTGTTGATGGATATGGATATGACCTTCACTGATCTGTTCCAGACCATTCAAGGTACGTAGTAGCGAGGATTTTCCCGCGCCACTTTTGCCGATAATTCCGAAAATCTTGCTTTCAGGAATATCCAAGTTAATGTTTTTCAATGCATGAACTGATTTGCCTTGAACTTCATAATATTTATTCAGGTTGCGGATTTTGATATGTGGGACGGAAAACGCTACCTGAGAACCAAAACTCACCATAGTATTTTCCTTATTTCCAGCCTGGGAACCAGAGCTTCGCACCAAAGTCAGCATCAAGAGCTTCCTTTACGCGAGGTGAATTCTGATAGATGTCGACAAATTTCTTCAGCTTGTCATTCTTGTCCTGATAGTCCTCACGTACTGCAAACAGAATTGCATAGCGGTTGTCCTTATTAGAGTCAAATAACAGTGCTTTTTCAGGATCAGCTGTTTTTGCCAGTCGCAGGTAATGCGGATAACCAAATGCCAGATCGACATCATCAATGGCACGTGCAGTTTGTGGACCTTCAACTTCAACAAACTGCAGATTCTTCGGATTTGCTGCAAGATCTTTCAGGCTAGATAAATGATTATTTGGATTTTTGAGTGTTACCAGTTTGGCCTGTTGCAATAACAGTAGGGCACGACCCTGGTTTACAGGATCATTGGGAATGACCACTTTCGCGCCATCATTTAGTTCATCAAAGCTTTTAATTTTCTTGGAATAAAGGCCAACATGAGTGGCTGCACCTTTAGCAAAGGCTTTGATCTTAAAGTCGGTTTCTTTCTTGGCATTATCCAAAAACGGCTGATGCTGGAAGAAATTGGCATCAATATCGCCATGATTCAGGGTGATATTTGGCGTATTCCAGTCCGAGAATTCGACCAGTTTGACATTGATACCTTGCTGTTTGGCTTCTTCTGCTGCCACCTGTAAAGGTTTGGCAAAAGACGGACTGATACCAATAACCAGTTCATCCGAACCAGATTTTTTTTGTTGGTTCCACACCATCAGCCCGATAATGACGACGGCAATAATCACCCCAATAATGGTGAATTTTGTTTTAGCGGTTTGTGCCATGTTGCACCTCAAAATAAATTTATGCTGATTGTTTTTGCTTTAGGTTTATGTTCGCTGTTGAGGCGGAGCTTTGACATCGAAATTGCTGCACTGGATGAGCGCTGGATAAGCGATCTCCTTGCTGGAATAGCTTGTGTCTGAAACTGCCTTGTTTATATTCAGTCTTATAGCGTCCGCGCTGCTGTAATTCAGGAATAACAAAATGGATAAAATCCAGATGCGATTCTGGAGCCACCGTACGGGTCAGGTTGAAGCCATCTATCCCGGTTTCATCGACCAGCTGAATCAGTTTTTCTGCCACCGTTGCACCACTGCCCACGATCAGTGGATAACGCCCACCCAGTACATGCTGTGCTTTCAGATCAGTTGGTGTAAGCTGTTGTTCTTTAAACTTGTTATTGACTGAAGCAATGCTGTTGGTTTGCTGGTAAGGAATTGGCTCATCATCGGCAAATGTGGACAGGTCAATTCCGACTGAACTGGAGAAATGTGCAAGGCCAGCTTCAGGGCTGGCATAAAAACGATATTCTTCCAGCTTTTGCTGCGCCATTTCATCCGTTTCTGCGGTTACCACAGTGATACCAACAAAAATTTTGATCGCTTCAGGATCACGTCCTTGTTCAGTGGCCTGGCGACGGATCTGATGGACCTGTTTCTTGATTCTGTCCGGATGATCACCACCAATAAACATGCCTTCCGCATGCTGGGTGGCAAAGGCCATACCACGCGGTGAAGCACCAGCCTGGAACAATACCGGAGTACGTTGAACAGAAGGAGAAACCTGAAATACGCCCTGACTGCGGTAGAACTGACCTTGATGATTAACCTGATGCACTTTGGCCGGATCGGTAAAGATCCGCTGCTGTTTGTCTTTCAGCACAGCATCATCTTCCCAGGAGCCTTCCCAGAACTTGTAGCACAGCTGCAAAAATTCTTCGGCCTGCTCATAGCGTAGATCATGGTCTTTCAGACCATTTTCACCAATCAGGCGCTGGGCACTGTCCAGATAACCAGTGACAATATTCCAGCCGATACGGCCATGGGTCAGATGATCCAGACTGGCGAAGCGACGGGCGAATTGATAAGGCGATTCATAGCTGAGATTGACTGTAACGCCAAAACCAAGATGCTGGGTCACGGCTGCCATGGCAGACACGAGGGTGCTTGGATCATGACTCGGTAATTGAATCGATTCTCTTAGAGTCAGATCAATGCCATTTTGATAGACATCATAGACCCCGGTGATGTCGGCCATAAACAGGCCATCAAACAATCCTTGTTCTAACGTTTTTGCCAGATCGGTCCAGTAGCTCAGCTCATTAAAGCGATACGATTCATCCCATGGATGAGTCCACAGGCCATGATTGATATGACCTACGCAGTTCATATCAAAGGCATTGAGTAGGATTTCCTTCGCTTTCGAGCTGTTCATAATATTTGTCATTACAATGTCCCCCGGCGTGGAGGCAGAACACCATTCAGCAAATAATTGGCAATGAAATAATATTTCCAGCGTGAAGCATCATGCAGGGTATGCACACGGGCATTGCGCCAGAAGCGGTCCAGACCATCTTCACGCTGGCTGCCACGGCTGCCAGCCAGTTCAATCAGCTTCGATGATGCTTTTAATGCGGTTTCAGAACTGTGTGCACGCACTTTGGCTATATCTAGAGAGGCTTTGGCAACACTGACCTCAGTCGGAGCAACCTTGGCGGCATCAACAGAACGTGCGGCCTGTTTGAGTAACACTTCAGAAGCACGCACATCAGCGACCACACGGCCCAGTTCAAGTTTGGTCAGCGGATCATCGGTGGCCTTGTCCACACCAGAATCAATCCACGGACGCGCCTGACGTACACGGTCCAAGGTTTCCTCAAATGCAGCACGGGCAATGCCGGTTTCAATGGAGGCATGTAGCAATTGTGCGAAAGGACCGGAAATGGTTGGGCGGGAATAGGCCGTATCAAAACGTACCACATCTTCCTCAAGCACCTGCACGTTGTCGAATTTCACCGTGCCGCTGCCAGTGGTACGCTGGCCAAAACCGCTCCAGTCATCAATCAAGGTGAGACCTTCACTGTCACGTGGGACAAAGGCCAGGAATTGCTGTTCGCTTTCATGCACGACCAGTGTCGGAATGCGGTGCGCAAACAGGCTGCCGGTGCAATAGAATTTTTCGCCGTTAATGACATAACCTTGCTCGGTTTTGCGAATCGCAGTTTGGCGCTGTGCAGCAGTCTTGGTCTTGAATTCAGCTAGGGCATTACCAAAACGGGCACCTTTTAAGACTTCGGCATAGAGTTTCTGTTTTTGTTCCTCCGTGCCGTTATTGCGCAGGATTTCCAGACCATAGAAATGGTTTTGCGGAATCTGACCGATTGATCCATCCACACCGCTCATTAGGGCAATGACTTGTGCCACCGTATAGCTAGACACTTCTGCACCACCATATTGTTTCGGTACGGTAATCGCCCAGAGCCCGGACAGGCTATAAGCCTCGATTTCTTCAAAAGGAAGAATACGTTCGGCATCACGCTGTACGGCACCCGCCTTGAATTGCTCTGCCAGATTACGGGCAATTTCTAAGGCTTCCTTATCAGACTGGATGATATGAGCTTGCGCCAGCTGCTCGGATTGAAATGGAATAATGTTTTGAAATGAAGTCATGGCAAATCTCCCTAAATCCAGGCGTGGCGGGCAGGGAGTTTATGATTCAGGTAATGATCCCCGAGTGCATGCAGCTTCCAGCGGATCGGGTCATGCAGGGTATGCACACGTGCATTACGCCAATGCTGATCCAGATTGTGCTGACTCAGGCTGGAGCGGCTGCCGCCCAATTCCAGTAACTTTTCCGAAATATTTAAGGCTGCATCATTGGCATAGATCTTGGCTTCAGCCACTAAAATTGAGGCTTTGGCTGCCTGCTCATCAGTCACAGATTCCAGCTGATCCAGTTCATCCAGATATTCAGCAGCTTCATCCAGCAGTAAAATCGCGGCATCTAATAACACAGATGACTTACCCACTTCCTGCAGGGTGTAATGCTCAAAGCTGGCTTTTTCGACTTGTGCATCCACAACCGGACGAGCCTTATGTATGGCCGTCAGCGTATCGGAAAAAGCCGCTTCGGCAATGCCGACATCAATTGCCACTTGTAGTAATTGTGAATAAGCACCGCGGTAATTCGGTTGGTTGGAAAGCAGGCGTTCATCAAAAATCAGCAGCGGATCAACTTCGACATGCTGCAGTCTGACCGTGCCACTGGAGGTGGTGCGTTGACCAAAACCATTCCAGTTATCAATCACTTCAACACCGTCAGCAGTCCGGTCGACAATAGTGAGCACCACATGCCCTTCAGGATGAATCGCTTTAATTGCCAGCCAGTGCGCGAAGCTGCTACCAGTTGAATAGAATTTTTCGCCATCGATAAAATAGCGACCATTTTCGATTGTAAGCGTGGTCGCCAGAGTTTTAGTATCTTTGGTATGACGTTCCGGACCGCCATTGGCCAGACGTTTACCCTTTAAAATTTCACTATAAAGAAACTGTTTTTGTTGTTCTGTACCCATGATCTGGATCATGTTGAGTAATGCGATCTGGTTCTGAGGGATTTGCCCGACACTCGAATCAGCTTTATTCACAATACGGAATACATGCGCCAGGGTTTTATTGGAAACGAAGGCACCGCCGTACTGTTTTGGAATACGTATACCGCCCAGACCCCTTTGGCTGAACAGGTCAATTTCAGCAAGAGGAAGTACACGTTGCTGATCACGCTGATTTCGGCCTTCCAGAGCAAAGTCTGCAACATGGTAGGCAGCATTAATCGCGTCATGATCATTTTCAATAATATGAACTTTTTCAAAAGTTAAACGAGACATAATGACATCCTAAATCGATATCAAAACGTTACAGGCTAAGCTTTATGAGATTAAGTAATTGCTTTCGCAAAGCTTATGAAAAAACCTATTTAGGACAAAAACTGCTAGGTTTTTATCAATTTTGAATATAGTAAATAGTTAAAAAACAAAAGGATTTAATTTTTTTTAACCTATAAGTATGGCTTTTAAAAAGACATATCGGCTTTAAATATAAACAAGACAAAAAATTGTATAAAAATAAACATTAGATATCTTTCATAAGTCAAAAAATGATCGTTATATTTATATTTAAATGGATATTGAAAGTTCCTTCTCCCTCTGGGAGAAGGTTAGGATGAGGGGAGTTTTTAGAAAGAACCTTTCCGTGTAGTGATGCAAAAATGATTTATGAAAGAGCCCTATTGTGGAGTTGAATAAGTAACATCTTAATTTTGAATTAAAAGCACATTGTATTTCTAATTGAGGGTGTCTAAAGTATCCAACTGAAATAGATGGTTTTAATGTGACCGAATTTAATAATCAACATGGAGATTTTATGCGCACCTTATACCAGTTTCCTTTATCACATTTTTGTGAAAAAGCACGTTGGATGCTTGATCATAAAGAACTGGATTATGTCGCACAAAACCTCATGCCAGGTGCGCATCGTGCCTTTGCTCGTCTTAAAACCGGACAGAACCGTCTGCCAATTTTGCGTGACAAGGAACAATGGATTGCAGATTCGACCCAGATCGCCTTGTATCTGGATGAACATTATCCTGAGCATCGTTTATTACCAGTAGAAGGGCGCTTACGTCAAAAAGTGCTGGAGATTGATGAAATGACTCAGGAACTGGGACGTCATATCCGTCGCTGGATGCTGGCCCAGGCTTTATCCCATGATCATGAATCGATGGAGATCCTGATCGGTGAAAAGGGGTACCTGCGTCAGTTCGAAAAATTTTCCAAACCTTTGCTTAAAACCCTTCTCAGCAAAGGTTATGCACTTACTGAAGATACACTTGCTCAGTCCCGTGAATATATTAAAGAGACAGTTGAACAGCTGAACCAGACACTGATCGAGAATAAGGGAGCTTATTTTGCTGGATCGCGTTTTAGTCTGGCCGATATTGCAGTCTGTTCAATGTTGGCACCTTTGTTGGCAATTTCCGGTACACCGTGGGAGCGTGACAGCTTTGAATCTATGTCAGATGAATATCGGGATTATCAGACCTATCTCTCGGAATTGCCTTTAGGCCAATATATTAAAAACATCTATCGTCATGAACGTAATGCTCGTATTGATTGGCGCGGTGTATAAGTTAAATAGTGAAATAAAAAAACGCGCTTAAAGCGCGTTTTTTTATTTGATACTTAGCCCCAAGGGTTTGTGAGATCAATATCACTCTGTTTATTAAAGCCACTGAGAAGTGAGCTAAAGTCAAACTTCGGTAATGGACTACCGCTCGAGATATTGGAAATTGTTTCTTTGATGGTCGGAATAATTTCAGTAATACTGATATTGTTATCAACTGAGCTACCACCTGAAATAAGATCACCTAATTCTGGAATAATGCTCGAACCTAAGTCGCCTAGACTTCCATCAAGTAAGCTTTCAAATGCATTTGAACCTAAACCATTGCCTAGGTCGCCTAAACCACCCAGTAAGCCACTCAGATCAGAGCTATCATTTGCACTCACGAGACCACCAAGTAAATTGGTCAATTGTGAAAGGTCGAAGTCACCGCCATTATTGCTGAAGCCAGAAATAATATCGGTAATCGCACCTAGGTCGAAGTCACCAAGACCACCTGAACCACCAATTAAGCCACCGACCAGTTGAGCGATCTGACCGATATCGATGTCACCATTGCCTTCAATTAAGCCGCCAACCAAGCCTGCAATTGCCCCGATGTCGATACCTTCAAGACCACCAGAGCCACCGATTAAGCCACCAACGAGTTGAGCGATCTGCGCGATATCAATATCACCATTCCCGCCAATCAGATTGCCGACTAGTCCTGCAATTGCGCCAATATCAACACCTTCAAGACCACCAGAACCACTAATTAGGCCACCGACAAGCTGGGCAATTTGCGCGATGTCGATGTCGCCACCTTGGATTAAGCCGCCAACAAGACCTGCGATTGCCCCGATGTCGATACCTTCAAGACCGCCAGAACCACCAATTAAGCCACCAACGAGTTGAGCGATCTGCGCGATATCAATATCACCATTCCCGCCAATCAGATTGCCAACCAAGCCTGCAATTGCGCCAATATCAACACCTTCAAGACCGCCAGAACCACTAATTAGGCCACCGACAAGCTGGGCAATTTGCGCGATGTCGATGTCGCCACCTTGGATTAAGCCGCTAACAAGACCTGCGATTGCACCAATATCAACACCCTCAAGACCGCCAGAACCACCAATTAGGCCACCGACAAGCTGAGCAATTTGCGCGATATCAATGTCACCGCCTTGCAGAAGGTTACCAGCCAGGTCAGCAATTTTACTGAGATCTAAATTACCGGAACTACCACCAATTAACCCACTGACTAATTTAATCACGGCATTTAAATCTAAATTTGATGTATTGCTACCCATTAAACTACCCAGCAGATTACTGATCGAACCCAGATCAAAACTGCCGCCGTTGGCTTGAGTGAGTTTGCTAATTAAACTGTTAATATCGAGTTTTGTAGCATTCGAACCGGTAAATTGAGTAATTAAATCAGTCAGGGAGCTTGAACTTAAACTCTTACCTGAAAGTAAGCTATTTAAGAGGGAATCTAGGGAAGGAGTAGCGGGAGTAGAACCCGTGATAGAACCAATAATGCCAGAAAGACTGCCACCTAAAAAACCGCTAAGTAAACTCTTGTTTTGCGTCTCTGTCGTGAGCACCGGGCTGAGTTTACTTTTAATTGAACTAAAAATACTGAAAGCCATAACCGTTCCTTGCGTTTTTGTCTTGTTTTGATTATTTTGCGTTGTAAATAAAACGACTAATTTTTATTCAATTTCTATACAAGTGTAAATCTAAGCATGAATAATCACGTTTTGAACATAGTATTATTTGCCTGGATAAAGCTTTAAACAGATTAATTTATGATAAATAATAATGGTTTATTAGATATTTGCGTTTATCTAAAATATATTTTATGCGATGAATGGCTATCGAAAGGACTTAAATTTCCTCTAGATCATCATCTGGTATTTTTTTGCAAATATCTGGTAATTTATGAAAAAAATATCAATATTATGCGTAAAATAATGAGGTATTTTAATAAAGTGGCAAGAGACTAAAGATGGAATTAGATCGTTTTGATAAGCACATTCTTGAAATTTTGACCCATGAAGATGTCAATTTGAATGAACTCTCTGAACGGGTGAATCTTTCGGTCAGCTCGGTTCATCGCCGTATTAAACAGTTGATTGACCATAATATTATTAGTGGTCTAAAACGGGAAATTAATTATCAAAAGCTTGGTTTCAGTCTGCATGTACTTTTGCAGGTTTCCTTAAGCAAACATGATAGTGACACTTTTGCCAAATTTCTGGGTGAGCTGGAAAGTATTCCTGAAGTGATTAATGCCTTTCTGGTAACAGGGCAGTCGGCAGATTTTATTGTCGAAGTAGTTGCACGTGATATGGAAAACTACAGTGAGATCCTGCTTAACAAGATCGGCAAGATTGAACATGTGGTCGCACTGCATTCCAGCTTCGTGATCAAGGAATATAATGTTTTTAACTGCAGTGGCTTACTCAATAAAGTTTAATTGAAGAGATAGCACTATCTAAATATTTGTCTCCGAATAACTAAGTAAATTGATTGAAATCACCTACAAAATGATTTAATAAGATAGATCAAAATAAAAAACGCACCCAAAAGTGCGTTTTTGTTTTCCTGAAGATTAAGCGTCTAGCTGAGCCAATACTTCTTCAGAGAATTCAACGTTGGTATAAACGTTTTGAACATCGTCCAGATCTTCAAGCATATCAATCATTTTCATGATTTTTTTCGCTTGATCTATATCCGTGATTTCAGCTTTGGTGGAAGGGCTCATTACAACTTCAGCATTATCAGATTTTAAACCTGCAGCAGCTAAAGCATCCTGAACTGTACCGAAGCTTTCTGGTGTAGTAATGACCAGGATTTCATCTTCATTAACTTCGATGTCTTCAGCACCAGCTTCAAGAGCGACTTCCATGATTTGATCTTCTAAAGATACATCTTCAAAAGTAATCTCACCACGTTTGGTGAACAGGAATGCAACTGAACCATTAGTCCCTAAGTTACCATCAGTTTTAGAGAAGCAGTGACGTACGTCAGGTACAGTGCGGTTCAGGTTGTCTGTCATTGTTTCTACAATTACGGCAACACCACCTACGCCATAGCCTTCGTAAGTTACTTCTTTAAGATCGTCGTTATCTTCGCCGCCTGCGCCACGTTGAATCGCACGGTTGATCACATCACGTGTCATGTTTACAGACAATGCTTTTTCGACAACAGCACGTAAACGTGGGTTGCTACCCGCATCTGGTCCGCCGAGTTTTGCAGCAGTAGTTAATTCACGAATATATTTGGTAAAAAGTTTACCGCGGCTAGCATCTTGTTTTGCTTTACGATGCTTAATATTGGCCCACTTGGAATGACCCGCCATGCGAAATATGCTCCTTGTAGATTGGCTGTATGCCTATCGAATTGGGCAAATTCTACCATAAGGGCTTTTTTTAAAAAAAGAGCCTGGTTTTTAGATTTAACGATAATGACAAAAAAATAGACGCACTGAGAAATTTATTCGGGGATTAAAGGTAATAATTTAGTTTAAAAATAAAAAATATTTATTGTGGAAAAGAGTATAGAAGGAGAAGAAGAAATGAGATGCTAGGTCATGCATAACATCTCATGGACATACATTATTTTTTTTCAGGGATCACGATATCCAGACCGACATTGTCTTTATAAAGCTGTTTCATTAAAGCCAGGTCATGTTCAAGGTCTGTTGGATAAATTTTTCCGAAAATGCCACCCTGTTTGGTTTTAGAATTGGCATACATGAGTACAATCGGCACATTCGCTGCTTTGGCAATATGCCAAAAACCGGTACGAATTGGTCGACGCTCTTCACCATTTTTGGCACGAGTCGCTTCAGGTGCAATCACCAAATTGAATTTTTCATTACTCTGAAAAAGTTCAACCATCTGGGTCACAATATCCTTGCTCGATTTACGATCTACCGGAATACCGCCAATGTTTTCTAATAATGGCTTAAATGGACCTTTAAATAATTCTTTTTTAATCAAAGTATGAATTTTGATGTCGTATATCTGAAATAAGGCCAGAGAAAGCACGGCATCCATCATTGAAGTATGCTCAAAGCCCACAATCACTTGCTTGTCTTCAAGCACATTTGGTTCAACGTGATATTGCCAGCCTGCAAGTTTAAACGCAGATTCGCCAATGAATTTCTTAAACATAGGGGATGGAGTGTGTGAAAAAAAACATAATTTGTGCTTGTTCTTATATTTCGTCAAGTGGAATTGATTTAAAAGTCTTAAATACATTCAAAAAGCAAGTGAATAAATATATTGAGTAATGGTTAATTAAGATTTAAAAACAATAACAAAATTAATTTTAATTAGTCAAACGTCTTATAATAGATAAAAATACTCTTAAAAATGCTAAAAAATGGCTGTTCAGTACAAAAAATAGTTATTAGACTTTTGTCGAAGCCCAAGGATATGTTTCGGCTTTAAGACACTTCCAATCATGTTCGCGAGAGAGGATAAAGAATGACTTACTTAACGGCTTTGGTGCTCTCATTGTTCATTTTTGCACTCATTGTTGTATGGTCTTTGATCGAAATTTATCTGGATATGCGCAAAGAAGAGAATTTGGAGCACGAAGCTTAAGCTTTTAATTAATTTCATAGCTGAATTGATCCGGATATAAAAATTAATTCAGCCATTCAAAGTATTTAAATAATTATATATAAAAAGTATAAAAGCATAGTCGAAAGTTAATTTTTAAATATATTTTGATAGCAGCTATGTTTTGTAAAGAAATGGAAATTTTCCTTCTGAATGACTATGAGAGCCTTCTAAAGTATGAGGAATTTACAAAGTGTCTATTTTTTCTAATTTATAATTGCTGATGAAGTGTGCAAGTGGGCATAAAAAGGCTTGTCTTTTAAAAAAATCTTAGCTAGTATTCTTGTCGCCTAAACCTATTGATAAATAAGGTTTTCGGCATATAGGGCCTATAGCTCAGTTGGTTAGAGCAGCGGACTCATAATCCGTTGGTCGACAGTTCAAGTCTGTCTGGGCCCACCAAATTCTTAAGCACTTAGAAGTAAATGTCTAGGTGCTTTTTTATTTATCCCTTTCATCAAACTAACTATCTAAAATAATTAAAAATACAAAGTCTTATAAAAGGTTGGATTTTGGTAGGTAGGATTCTTTTATTGTTCATTGAATACTCAAATCACGGTGAGGGTCACCGATAATAAGATGAATGGTAGAAGGAATCGCACCATGGCTTTTAAGAATATTGCAGATCAAACCAACGGTTTTTATATCCCTTGTGTTTCACTTTTCGGTCCAGGATGTGCCAAAGAAATTGGTGTTAAAGCCCAAAATCTAGGTGCCAAAAAAGCCCTGATTGTTACCGATGAAGGCTTATACAAATTTGGTGTCGCAGATACCATCGCAACTTATTTAAAAGAGGCTGGTGTAGACAGCCATATCTTCCCGGGCGCAGAGCCAAACCCAACTGATATTAACGTCCATAACGGCGTGCAAGCTTACAATGACAATGGCTGTGATTTCATTGTCTCGCTAGGCGGCGGTTCATCACATGACTGTGCCAAGGGTATTGGACTAGTCACAGCAGGTGGTGGTCATATCCGCGACTACGAAGGTATTGATAAAAGTACAGTGCCGATGACGCCACTGATCGCCATCAATACTACAGCAGGTACAGCTTCGGAAATGACCCGCTTCTGTATCATTACCAATACCGATACCCATGTCAAAATGGCAATTGTGGACTGGCGTTGTACACCGCTAATCGCAATCGATGATCCTAAACTGATGATTGCTAAGCCTGCCGGACTCACTGCAGCAACTGGTATGGATGCCTTGACACATGCGGTAGAAGCTTATGTATCAACTGCGGCCAATCCGATTACCGATGCCTGTGCAGAAAAAGCCATTACCATGATCAGTGAATGGCTGAGTCAAGCAGTAGCGAATGGCGACAATATCGAAGCGCGTGATGCGATGAGTTATGCGCAGTATCTGGCAGGTATGGCATTTAACAATGCATCTTTAGGATATGTGCATGCGATGGCACACCAGCTCGGTGGCTTCTATAACCTGCCGCATGGTGTATGTAATGCCATTTTGCTCCCACATGTATGCGAATTTAACCTGATTGCCTGTCCAGATCGTTATGCAAAAATCGCTCAGCTGATGGGTGTCAATATAGAAGGACTAACAGTCACTAAAGCAGCCTATGAAGCAATCAATGCCATTCGCCAGCTTTCAGCTTCTATTGGAATTCCATCTGGTCTGGCAGGACTCGGTGTAAAAGAAACAGACCTTGGCATCATGGCAGAAAATGCGCAAAAAGATGCCTGCATGCTGACCAACCCTCGTAAGGCCAGTCATGCGCAAGTGGTCGACATTTTTAAAGCGGCAATGTAATGCCTCAATGTAAGTCATCTCTCCACTCGGCAGACTTACATTTTTTGCAACCCTGCTCGCACTTCTTATGAAGTGTGCCAAGACAAGCGTATCCCCATATGTTTGTCTTGGCTTATCCTAAATCCTTGAGAGGATAAGGAGCAGACGTTGCTCTTTTTTTTGCTTAAAATATCAGTTACTTCGAAGATATATCAACGGTTATTCCATCTGGGAGTGACAGATTAAGAGAGGATGAGTGATTTTTCAAAAATAAAAATGATTAAATAATATACCTTGCTACAAGGTGATTCTTGTCATGGATTCAGTGAAAAAGTTTTATAAAAATTATAATTTTAAAGTGTTTAATGACTTTTTATATTGAGCTAAATTAAAAAATTTATTGTTAGATAAATCAAATCTATTGTTGACTGAAAAGTTAAAAGCCCAACAAATTCTGATGTTTAAATATCTTGAAACTTAAGTAGTGTCTGATGCACTGGATGGTTTTTCGGCATCAATTCAATCAAACGTTCTACTGCATCAATCGCTTCAGGAAAACGTGCCACATGCTTGAGTAGTACATCAGTTTCATTGGCCTTGAAAATGGCATCACTAAGACGTGATTCCAGACAATCCCGCCAGGCACATAAAAATGGACTTTCGGTTTTTGCCAGAAATACGCCAGTATAGAGTTTTAAGGCAGAATCGATATAACCAGCATCTAACGACTGTTCTGTTTGCAGGAAATCCGCTTCCACATGGGCGAGTAAACGATAAGGTCTGGAACCGAGCATACCGCCTAATAGATCTCGCAGTTGTGACATTTCCGCTTTTAAGGTGCCGATGCTGACTTTACGTTCTCCATAGAGTGCCTGGTGCAGACTATCCAGACTTAGACCTTGTGGACATAAAGCTAGAATCGCTAAAATTTCAGTTTGACGAGGTGTTAAGACCAGCGCCTTGCCATTAAAAATTACCTGAGGCACTGAAAAAGCCCGAATATACAATCGCTGTTTCTGGTATTCCAATAAGGCTGATTGAATAAGTGTGGAGCAATGCTCAGCAGCAAGCAGCCCTAAATTGTTATGTTTATGCCAGGTTGTTGACAGATCAATCACACCCAGGATTTGTTTCGAATAAGGATCAATAATCGGTGCGGCATAACAGACCAGGTCATGTGCTGATGACATGTAATGTTCACTGGAAAACACACAACTCGACTGCTGGGTTTTGATCGACAGGGCGAGGGCATTGGTGCCGACCAGTTCCTCCCGCCATTGACCACCTTCGATCAGGTGCACATTTTCAGCAACTTTGCGCATTTCAGGACAGGATGCTGTCCAGAGAACGGTGCTACCAATATCTCCCACAGCCAATACCATAGAAGACTGTTTGGCAATATGCCTTAGATTTTCAGCACAATATTGTAAAGCATGGCTTAAAGTCGAGGATGAACCGACTTTCTGGATATCGACCAGTGGGGCGGCCAAACGATCCTTCGGTATATCTGCTGAAGATGAGCGTTGCCAGGAGCTGACAATGCTCTGTTCTAACTGTGCAGCATGCAATGGCGATAAACTGCTGCTTTGACGTAGCTGGTCAATTTTTTGCCTGTGTTGTATCAAATTCTGCTCTGTCATCATTCCTTATCCTCACAATAATTCATGATTTACATCCGATGTAATTATTATTGTTTTTATGAAGAATCAAAAGAAATGTAAACCTGCTGAGTTCCAACCTTTCTCCAACCTTATACAGGTTATGTTAATCAAATAATGTACGGGTGTACCTTATACCAAAGCTGTAGATGCGGCTTTTTTATAGATTAAAATAAGCAAAGGAAATACATATGCGTTATATCGATCCGAATCAGCCTGGCTCAAAAGTTCATTTCAAAGCCCAGTATGAAAATTTTATTGGAGGGCAATGGATCGCTCCAATTAAAGGCGAATATTTTGATAATCTCTCACCTGTAGACGGTAAAGTATTTACCCGAGTGCCGCGTTCCAGTGTAGAAGATATTGAGCTGGCGCTAGATGCTGCGCACAAAGCCAAAGTGCAATGGAATAAATCTTCTCCAACGACGCGTTCTAATATTCTGTTAAAAATTGCGGATCGTCTGGAAGCCAATCTTGAGCAGCTGGCAGTTGCTGAAACTTGGGACAACGGCAAGCCGATCCGTGAAACCCTGGCGGCTGATATTCCTTTAGCAATTGACCATTTCCGTTATTTTGCTGGCTGTATCCGTGCACAGGAAGGCGGCATTTCAGAAATCGATGAAGATACCATTGCCTACCACTTCCATGAACCTTTGGGTGTGGTCGGTCAGATCATTCCATGGAATTTCCCGATTCTTATGGCAGCATGGAAACTGGCACCGGCTTTAGCTGCGGGCAACTGTATCGTACTGAAACCGGCTGAGCAGACACCAGTCAGCATCCTAGTGCTGGTAGAGCTGATTCAGGACCTGTTGCCAGAAGGCGTATTAAACATCGTTAATGGTTACGGTGTAGAAGTGGGCCGTCCACTGGCGACCAATCCGCGTATCGCGAAAATTGCCTTTACCGGTTCTACCGCTGTGGGCCAGCAGATCATGCAATATGCCACTGAAAATATTATTCCGGTAACGCTGGAGCTGGGTGGAAAATCACCGAATATTTTCTTTGAAGATGTCATGGCACAGCAGGATGATTATCTGGAAAAAGCCTTGGAAGGCTTTACCATGTTCGCCCTGAATCAGGGGGAAATCTGTACCTGTCCATCGCGTGCGCTGGTACAAGAAAGTATCGCAGATCAATTCCTGGGACTGGCAATCGACAGAGTAAAGCGTATTAAAACCGGGCATCCGCTGGATACTGAAACCATGATTGGCGCTCAGGCATCTCAAGAGCAACAGGACAAAATTCTGGGCTGTATTGCCACAGGCCGCGGTGAAGGAGCTGAAGTTTTGGTAGGTGGCGGTGCACGTCATGAAGTAGGTCAGGGGTACTATATTGAACCGACCATCTTTAAAGGTACCAACGACATGCGTACTTTCCAGGAAGAAATTTTTGGACCAGTGCTTGCAGTCACTACCTTTAAGGATTTTGACGATGCGATCAAAATTGCCAACGATACTATCTATGGTCTAGGAGCTGGTGTATGGTCACGTTCAACCCATACTGCTTATCGCGCTGGTCGTGCCATTGAAGCGGGTCGTGTCTGGACTAACTGCTATCACATCTATCCGGCACATGCGGCCTTCGGTGGTTATAAAAAATCAGGCATTGGTCGTGAAAACCACAAGATGATGCTGGATCATTATCAGCAGACCAAAAACCTGCTGGTCAGCTACTCGACCAAACCGGCTGGTTTCTTCTAAAAATAATGCAAAAAGCGGACTTCGGTTCGCTTTTTTATCCTGGTGATTCTTCAATATGTAGCAGTTGCGATGTTTATCACAGTTGCTGTTTAAAAGTATGAATCAATTGAAATTTAACTTTATCGGAAAGTTGAAAAAATGCATGAAATTGATTTTACATTTCGAAAAAAGATGATTATAAGTAAGAGGTGGTTTTTTAATCAAAACAACAATAGACACTCAGGAAGAGTGGGCTACAGAAGCGTATTTAAATAATGATGAAACGGGAGTTTTGACAATGCTTCAGCTTTTGAAAAAAATATTTTGCTTGCATATTTATGAATATCAACACATGGAAGAAATTGGCACACAGCGAGAATGTCGCAAGTGTGGCATCAGTAAAGATTAAAACCTAACCCTAAGAAAAAGTGAGCATTTGCTCGCTTTTTTTATACCTGAAATTAAGAATATTCCGTTAAAATACGACATATATAAAGAGCTTAAATTGGTGTGCAATGAGCAAAGATTTTCAGGCTGAAACCTATATTGTCGATGAAAATCTGGCAGATACTTTACATTGGCTGAGTCTGCATCAGGAGAGTTTTGATTCATTCCATTATGATGCAATTACTCAGACACTTACGGTAGAACATGCCAGTGGCAGTGATGTGATTCGGATAGGGGATTATCTTAATGCGAAATATGGCATCCTGATTACAGCACATAATTTTGCTGCAAGTGGAAGTCAGAAATAACAGACCTATTAAAAACTTTATTTGATTTAAGTTGAAGAAACTAAATAACTGACTTTATACGTGATTAATATCGTTGTTGTTTTCATATCAATGAATTTTATCTTTCTCTAAAAGCGAAGCCCACAAAAAAAGTGGGCTTTGCTTGTTCAGTAAATCGATTATTTACTATGGTTGCCATGCGTGTCTTGTCCATGTAGATCTTTACGGTGCTGTTTGTTGAACACGCGTTGATCCTGTTCATGCTGGTTATTTTTTGGGGAATTAATCGGCCCATGTTGAGGCTGCTGTTGCTGCTGCATTTGCTCTTTCTGATGTTCCTGCTGCAACTGTTCCAATAGCTCTTGATTTGGATTTCTTGATGACATCATCGTTCCTCCATTTCCTTTCTGAGACTGTTTAAATTTATGACATAGTCTGGAACAGAGGTGTGTAAGACTTTTAATGGAATCTGTGACACCAGGTAAAGATAGAAAATTATCTGGATTTGGAAAGTTGTTCCTGAATCGACCAATCGATATGTACCTGTACAACTTCATCATGTTGAGCGCGAGAGTTTTGCAAGGCCTGAATAATCGCTGGATTAAACGGCGCATTGCCTAAACCAATAGCAATATTGCGCATAAAGCTTTGATAACCGGTACGCCGTAGTGGACTACCTTCTGTCGAAGCTAAAAAGGTGGGCTCATCCCATTGCCATAAATCCAGCAGGCTGGCTTGATCCAGTCCATGCCGTGGATGAAAGTCTGCAATGGTCGTCGTCTTGGCAAAGCTGTTCCATGGACAAATCAACTGACAGTCATCACAACCAAATACCCGGTTACCAATGCCACGACGAAGATCCTCAGGGATAATACCTTTATATTCAATGGTCAGATAGGCAATACAGCGCCGTGCATCCAGCATATACGGCTCAACAATCGCCTGTGTCGGGCAGATATCGATACAGGCCGTACAAGAACCACAGTGTTTGGTCGTCGGTTCATCAAATGGCAGTTCCAGTGAAGTAAACAGTTCGCCGAGTACAAAGAAAGAACCGGATTTTTTATGAATCAGCAGCGTATGTTTACCAGTCCAGCCCATACCGGCATTTTCAGCCAGAGACTTTTCAAAAACGGGTGCTGAATCGGCAAAAGGACGTGATTCAAATTCTCCGACTTTTTCTTTGATTTTAGCCGATAGCATTTTTAGCCGACCACGCATGGTCTTGTGATAATCACGACCACGGGCATAGCGGGCAATAATCGCCGAGTTTGGCGCATCTGGGACCATTCGCGGTTCAGGTGTTTCGACCAGATAATCTATACGAACACAGATGATTGATCTAGTATTTGGAATTAATAGCGTTGGATCAGCGCGTTTTTCCAGATTTTCTTCCAGAAATTTCATATCGCCATGATAACCACGCTCCAGATATTCCTTCAGGCGTGGCAATTCTGCTTGAGCATCCGGCCGGGCAATGACACAATCAGAAAAACCCAATTCCAGCGCTTGTACTTTGATCCATGCTTTGAGGACTTCTGGATCCTCTTGAAAAACCTGAATTTGCGCGGGAGAATCGGGTGTAGTCATAAACCGGGAACAGGGAATAAAAAATGCAGCAACGAGTTTACCATAGCCCCGTTTATCATAGCCAAAGTATTCAAGCTTGGGAGCAGCGTTGGTTTGCCCGAAAAAACAGTTCTTATGGTCTGATGCAGCAAGTGGCCTGGAGCATTGTACAGCGCCTGATTCCTTTATTTGTTGAAGAGAATGTTCAAAAGGTCGCGGTCTGTTGTGGGCAGGGTAATAATGCCGGAGATGGATATCTGGTCGGGAAGTACCTACAGCAGGCTGGTTTTGAGATAGAGATTTATGCAGCAGAAAAGGGTGGTTCACAGGATCTGGCTTCGGCGAGTCAGGAAGCACTTGATGCAGGCATAAAAGTCTATCCGCATTTTGATTTTCAGACTGAATATGATGCCTATATTGATGCGTTATTTGGGATAGGTCTTAACCGTGATCTCAATGACACATGGCAACAGATAATTCTAAGTATTAATGCTCAAAAGGGCTTAAAAATCGCAATTGACATTCCAAGTGGTCTCCATGCTAATACTGGGCAACCTTTGCCAGTCGCTATTCAAGCTGATTATACTTATACGGCACTGGGGCTTAAAACAGGTTTGTTTACCGGGCAGGCGAAAGCCTACGTTGGGCAAGTGGAATGTATATCTGCAATTCCAACCGATGCTGAATTGAAACCTGTTGCTCAATTATCTGGTACTCACATCCATTTACCCAAACGTCAGGCCTTTGGACATAAGGGCAGCTATGGACATGTACTGGTGATTGGCGGTCATGCTGATATGGGTGGTGCAGTAATCATGTCAGCTGAAGCTGCATTTGCAGCAGGAGCGGGTAAAGTGACTGTTATTTGTGATGCCAAACATCATACGGCAATCCTTTCACGGGCACCAAATATCATGCTTCGGGATATGAATGCCCTAGATGAAAATCAGCGTGACAATCTGTTGCAGCAAGTAGATGCCGTTTGTTTTGGTATGGGCTTAGGACGTGATCTCTGGGCTGAACAGCAGTATCAGTTCTGGTTTTCTGCACTTCAGCAATCAGAACTGGAAATCATATTAGATGCAGATGCACTCTGGTTTCTATCAACACAACCAGAACAATTAAATCCACGAACCTATTGCACCCCTCATCCGGGCGAAGCCGCGACTTTATTGAAATCTAAAACTCAAGAAATCGAAGCTGACCGAATCGCTGCCATTCATACCTTACAGCAGAAATTCCAAGGACAGTGGGTCTTGAAAGGCTCAGGTAGTCTGATTTTGGAAGATCAGCTGTATATCTGTACGGCTGGCAATCCGGGTATGGGCACTGGAGGGATGGGTGATGTACTGGCTGGCATGATTGCCAGTCTGAAAGCCCAGTTGCATGAGGATATTCATCTGCATGAAGTCGTGACTTTACATGCCTTGGCCGGAGATGAGTTGGCAAAATATGGTCAGCGTGGTTTGCAGGCACAGGATATGAAACAAGCCATTTATAAAGTGGTTAATCTTTAGGGAAGTCATGATGCAGGCCGTGAAACTGATTATTTCAGGAACAGTGCAGAAAGTAGGCCATCGAAATTGGTTTGAAGTTCAGGCAGTAGAACTGGAATTAAAAGGCTATGTACAAAATCTGCCAACTGCACAGGTAGAGACTGTAGTGGTTGGAGATGAGAGGAAAATTCAGGAGATGATTATACGTAGTCAAAAGGGACCAATTCATGCGGATGTAGCTGATATTCAGCAACTTGAATTAAATCCTGCTGAATATCAGTTTGACAATTTTCAGATCAAACGTTCATTTAATGATTAACGACGTCTGCTGACACGGCTACGTCCACGTGCCATGCCACCTAAAGCATTCAGTACTGCCATCTTGCTCATGCTACCCGAAGCATGGGCATGACAGATTGCCGCAGCCAAGGCATCCGCTGCATCCTGTTGGGGTTTGATGCTGAGGTTTAGAATTTTCATGACCATCATCTGTACCTGTTCTTTTTCTGCTGCACCGTAGCCAACCACAGACTGCTTGATCTGACGTGCCGTATATTCAGCGACTTGCAGATCCAGATTGACCAGTGCTGCAATGGCCGCACCACGGGCCTGGCCGAGTTTCAGGGCAGAGTCCGGGTTTTGTGCCATAAACACCTGTTCTACGGCCGCTTCTGTCGGACCATAGAATTTAACAATACGTTCAACCCCGGCAAAAATTCGCTTTAATCGCTCAGGCATTTCCGCAGTTTCCGTCCTGATGGTTCCTGCATCCACAAAAGACAGTTTGGAACCTTCTTTTTGAATAATGCCATACCCTGTAAGACGTGAACCTGGGTCAATCCCAATAATTAATGACATGCCTGCACTTTAAAAATAAAATAATGCCCATATTGTTACATAAGCGTATCAAAAAAGCTTGATCCTGATGAAGCAGTTGATTACATCCTTAATTATTGAATAGAGATTAGATTAATTTTCATGAAATTATTTCTTATTATCCTTGCTGGCGTAATCCTGGAAGTATTTGTGTGGATTGGCGTGGGCGACCTCGTCGGGAGCATGTGGTACGTCTTTTTCTGGTTTGTGGCCGCATTCTTTATCGGTATGAACCTGATTCGTAAATATGCCACCGGACTCATGCCGCAGATGCAACAAATGCAAATGGGCCAGATGAGTGCCGATCCGGCCATGACCAATAATCTGCCGAAAATTCTAGCTGGTTTTTTCCTGCTGATTCCAGGTCTGATTACAGACGTGTTGGCGGTATTAATGCTGATCCCCGCTGTACAACAGGCATTTAAAGCGACGATGATGAAAGTCATGATGAAACGCCAGCAAGCCATGATGGAAAAAATGATGGGTGGCATGATGGGCGATATGGGCGGTGCTCAAGGTCAGAATCCATTTGCAGAAATGATGCGTCAGATGCAGGAAATGCAAAATCAGCAAGGTGGTCGTGGCGATTCAACCATTATTGATGGTGAAGCACGTGAAGTGACGCCAGAAGCGAAAAAGATTGAAATGAAAGATGTGAATCCAAAATAATTTCGATTTACATTTATGCAGCCGGATCCCATGATTCGGCTTTTTTATGTGAGTAAATTAAGATAAAAGTACTGCGAAAATTTAAACAAAAGTTATAATGCTGCGGTTTCAGTCATTGCTAATAGAAGAAATATGTCTTTGTTGTTAACCATTTGTGGTTTGCATTTTATTGCTCAACTGAGCCCCGGACCGGACGTCCTGCTGATTGCACGAAGTGCAGCATCTACTACCCGTGCCAATACCTTAAAAATTATTGCCGGCATTTCGGCAGGGATCGTGGTTTGGGTAGTGCTGACCCTGGCTGGTTTTACCGTGCTGATTGACCAATTCCCCTGGATTCAGCAAGTACTCATGATTGTGGGTGGAGCATTTCTGGCAAGAATGGGCTGGGCGATGCTCAAAGGCGGATTACAGGCATTTAAACAACGTCATGAAACTAGCGACGATCAGATAGTAATGAATGAACCGAAAAATTATTTTACTTTGGGTTTATTGACCAATCTATCTAATCCTAAAACACTAATTTATTTTAGCAGTGTATTTTCGCTGGCATTGAGCTCATCTGCTTCAGATTATTTGAAATCACAACTGGCGGTGATTATTCCATTACAAACCTTTTTGACTTTTGCTTTACTGATGCTGCTTATTTCACAGCCTAAAATCAAAGTGCTGTACCAACGTGCGGGCAACTATATTGATCTGATTTCAGGCGTACTGTTCCTGATCTTTGCGATCTGGCTTTGGTATGATGCATTAGTATTGATGAATTAAGACGATCAATCCTGACGAGATGAATCTTGATCAGCCGGAACAGGGGAAACCGCAGTTTCCTCTTTTTTTTCTTCTGTTTTTTGTGAATTGCTGTATCGGTTTGGCTTGAGCGTGGCTTCTGTATTTTCTGAACCCTGATAGCTACGACTGCGATTGGCACGTTCTCTTAAACCACCTTTGCGAATTAACTGCACCATACTCAATACCTCAATAAGACTCGCATTATTGTAAATCAACTAGGCAGAGTGTTGCTGAATTTCTAAGGGATATAGCTAGGCTTTTGAGAATCAGTGTTTATAAAATGATTAGGCCTGATACTCAATATCAGGCCCCTGAGGAGAACGAACCGTGAAAATGAATCGTTATTAGAATTATGAAGATTGTTGTTTTACTTCAAGTTGTAATGCATTAAAAATCACATCTTTGGTGGGTACATCCTGATGTTCTTGTGAATAGACATGAACCACTTTAAACACGACTGCTGCAGCTAAGCAGGTCAATAAGCAAAACATCCAGAAACCATAGGGACTTCTGATGCTATGTGAGCCACAATTCGGGCATGAAGTATCAGTGGATGTAACAGCTTTATTGCAGCATGCACAATGATATTGATACTGCATATTTTTCTCCTTATTTTACTAGTTTTTATGGTTATTATTTTTAAACATCAATCCTTGGATGTTTGTTTATATTATGTGAGAGATTGTTTGTATTCGATAGCGTGTAATGAGGTTAAACGTGTAAGCGATTGTGGACAATCCTTTATTCAGAAAGAATGCTGCTTGAATTTAATGATTTGATAGTTAAAAGAATAATTGCCAAGAAATTATAGTCACTTAATTCAATTATGTCGTCCATTTAGCATGATCTCGAAATAGCAAAAAGCCTGCATAAAGCAGGCTTTTTGTTTCGCTCTGGCTTATTGACCAGAACGGATGATGTAATCAAATGCAGACAGTGATGCTTTAGCACCTTCACCTGTAGCGATAATGATCTGCTTGTAAGGCACTGTGGTACAGTCGCCTGCAGCAAATACACCTTTCACATTGGTTTCGTTACGTTCGTTAATCACAATCTCGCCACGGTTAGTTAACTCAACTTTAGTTTCTTTTAAGAAATCAGTGTTAGGTAATAAACCGATCTGAACAAAGATCCCTGCAAGCTCAACAGTGTGCTCTTCATCAGTCGCACGGTCTTTGTATTTCAATGCAGTCACTTGTTGACCATCACCCACCACTTCAGTCGACAAGGCATTTTTAATGACTGTTGTGTTTGACAAACTGTTCAATTTGTCTTGCAGTACTTGGTCAGCACGAAGTTTAGTGTCGAACTCCACCAGAGTCACATGCTCAACGATACCAGCCAGGTCAATCGCCGCTTCTACACCTGAGTTACCACCACCAATCACGGCAACACGTTTGCCTTTGAACAGTGGACCGTCACAGTGTGGGCAGTATGCTACACCACGAGTTTTGTATTCCGTTTCACCTGGAACATTCATTTCTCTCCAGCGTGCACCAGTAGACAGAATCACAGTTTTGGATTCAAGTTTTGCACCATTTTCTAAAGTGACTTCAACCAGACCGTTGGCAGTTTCATCTGCACCTTTGATGTTCGATACACGTTGCAGGTTCATGATATCAACACCATATTCACGAACGTGTGCTTCCATCTCAGCCGCAAATTTAGGACCTTGAGTCTTTTGCACTGAAGTGAAGTTCTCAATGTCCATGGTATCCATTACCTGACCGCCCATGCGTTCAGCGACGATCCCGGTTTTAATGCCTTTACGAGCAGCGTAGATTGCAGAGGTATTCCCTGCAGGACCACCACCGATCACCAATACATCAAATGCTTCTTTGGCATTGAGCTTTTCAGCATCTTTGGCTGCAGAGTTGGTATCCAGTTTGGCTACGATTTCTTCCAAAGTCATGCGGCCTTGACCGATATGTTCATTGTCCTGGAACACCATTGGCACTGCCATGATTTTGCGTTCTTCTACTTCGTCCTGGAAGAAAGCACCATCAATCATGGTTGCTGTTGTACCTGGGTTATAGATCGCAATCAGGTTCAATGCCTGAACCACGTCTGGGCAGTTATGGCAGCTAAGAGATACGAATACATCAAAGTCAGATTGAATGCCTAGACCTTTAATAGATTCCAGAACTTCAGCAGACACTTTTGGTGCATAACCTGAAGTTTGTAACAATGCCAAGATCAAAGATGTGAACTCATGACCCATCGGCAGACCTGCGAAGAACACGCGAGGCTGTTCACCGGCTTTTGCCACACCAAAGCTTGGTGCACGTTTGTTAGTACCATCAAAACGGGCAGTCACTAGGTCAGAAAGAGCAGCGATTTCCTCTACAAGTTCTTTGATTTTTGCAGATTTATCTGATGCATCTAAAGTAGCTACCAGTTCGATTGGACCTTCAAGGCGTTCTAAAAGGGCTTTTAATTGAGCTGTTGTATTTTGATCTAACATTGCTAACTTCCCCATAGGAGTAATAATTCATTCGATGAAGTCATATTACGTGAAATAGATGAATAGGTAAAACAGGTAGTTTTTATTTATTCAATCGGATTTGCAGATAAAATGAAAATTTCATCATTTATTTCAATCTTCTATATGTGGGTAATGTTGGAAATTTCAAGTGTTCTGCTGGTCTGAAACGGATTTTCAGTTAAGATGAGCACTACCGGAATTAGTGAGTATAACTATGGAACTTCAGCGCGGCATTTATCAACATTACAAAGGTAAACTTTATCAGGTCTTGCATGTAGCAACCCACAGTGAAACCGAAGAAAAGCTAGTGGTTTATCAATGCCTATATGGTGATTATTCGATCTGGGTACGTCCACTCAGTATGTTCACTGAAACAATCACTTTAGATGATGACCGTGAACTAGAGCGCTTTAAACTGATCACGCCACTATAAAAAATAATTTGAATAAGAGAGTAAAGCATGGAGCAGCTAAATAATTTTCAGAACTACGTCAGTGGATTATATGCGCGCTTTAGTGCGCATGATGCTGGTCTGAGCGATCGACTACAACGCTATCGTAATATCGAGCCGGAATCAGCGCAGTTCCTCTCTATTCTTATTCGTGCTCAGCAATCTAAACGAGTTTTAGAAATTGGAACTTCTACAGGTTATTCCACTTTATGGCTGGCTGAAGCCTTATCGGATACCCAAGGTCATATGGTGACTTTGGAGATTGATGCCGAACGCTCGAAAGAAGCTGAGCAACATGCCCAGCATCTAAAGCTGGATCATTGTATTGATTTTCAGGTAATGGATGCTTTGAACTATTTAAAGTCCTGTCAGAAACAGTTTGATTTTATTCTGCTCGATGCTGAGCGTGATGCGTATGTTGAGTATTGGAATTACCTGCCGCAACTGTTGCAACGGCAGGGTGGATTGCTCGTGGTAGATAATGTACTTTCCCATGCGGAACAAGTGGCAGAATTTAAGGCATTGGTCGATCAGGATGAGCGCTTTGTGTCTTCTACAATTAATATCGGTGCAGGACTACTACTGATCACGTTCCAATAATAGTATTTAATAAATGACCGGTTTTAATCACTATAAATCCGGGTAAAGTTAAGATCATATTCTAGGTATTTTTTCACAAAAGCAGCTTTGTCACGCCTCCTGAGCAGATTGTCATAAATATATTCAGGCACTGGGTGATAAAGCTCGGTCAAGCCATTGTCATAGAAAATTTTAAGGTGGCGGCTAGAAGGATTATATTTCCAGGAAATTACCGTTAAAAGTAGAGCCATACTGCACCTCCAATAGATAGGAAGATTTAGATTTAATTCTTATTGGTCTATGTCTTGAACTTAATTCAAGGGCACTGATTTCTATATAGTCGCTTTGTAAATTGTGTATCTTTCTCAGACTTTCCAAAATCATTAATTTAATAAATACAGCATGGCAAAGTCTTTATCAAGAAACTATACATTTCCATTAAGCAAAAAATATGCAAACTCTTGATACCTATTGCAAGAAAATGCTACAAAAAATTTAAAGTAGGCCAAAAAAACTGCTTTAAGATGAAGGGAAAACAAGAACGAATCAGAGTTTTTTAACATGCAATTATTCAAGTGCTCCCACTGTCATCAACCTGTTTATTTTGATAATAATTACTGTACTGCATGTCAGCATATGCTGGGCTTTGATAGCTCGACCATGTTGATCGTGGCTTTAGAACCAGATACAGATGGATCAATTTTGACAGAGCCGGATACGCAGGCTAAATACCGTTATTGTTCCAATGCTGAATATGCTGTGTGTAACTGGGTCATTCCGCAAGAAGATCCGCATGACTTTTGTCTAGCTTGTCGTTTGAACCGTGTCATTCCCAATTTAAATGAACCGCAATATCGACTGCGCTGGCATAAAATTGAACTTGCGAAACATCGTCTAGTATATTCCTTATTACGCTGGAAGTTACCGTTGCAGTCCCGACAGGAAAATCCTGAATCTGGTTTAGCTTTTGATTTTAAAGCCAATCCAAATAGCCCAGATGAACCTAAGGTGATGACAGGACATGATAATGGCGTGATTACCCTGAATATTGCAGAAGCGGATGATGTCGAGCGTGCCATGGAGCGCAAGAATATGGAGGAGCTTTATCGTACCTTGCTTGGGCATTTCCGGCATGAAATTGGGCATTATTATTGGGATGTGTTGGTCGATAACACCGAGTTTCTGGAACCCTGTCGGCAATTGTTTGGTGACGAACGTATGGATTATCAGGAAGCTTTAGACCGACATTATCATCAAGGGCCCCCTGCAGACTGGATGGAGCGTTATATCAGTACTTATGCCACCATGCATCCATGGGAGGATTGGGCAGAAACCTGGGCACATTACCTACATATCGTTGATGTTCTGGAAACGGCAGATTCCTTCGGCATGCAGATTCGTCCGCATGTCGTCGAAGAACGTGATGATCAGTTAATGACATTAACGAAACGGATTAATCCTTATTACACCTCTAGCTTTGATGAAATTTACCAGGCCTGGTTACCCGTAGCATTTGCCATGAATAGCCTAAATCGCAGTATGGGGCAGGAGGATTTTTATCCTTTCCTGATCAATCCGGTGGTGCAACAGAAATTGAAATTCATCCATGATGTGATTCAGAAAACAGCGGGTGCGCAGCGTAAAGTTGCTTAAAATCTTGCCAATAAAAAAGCCACGCAAAATGCGTGGCTTTTTCGAATCAGTTTAATCTAATACAGATTAGATTTTACCAACTAGGTCGATTGAAGGAGCAAGAGTTGCATCGCCTTCTTTCCATTTAGCTGGGCAAACTTCGCCTGGGTGAGCGTGTACGTATTGAGCTGCTTTAACTTTACGAAGAAGTTCTTGAGCATCACGACCGATACCACCAGCGTTGATTTCAACGATTTGGATTTTACCTTCTGGATCGATAACGAAAGTACCACGGTCAGCAAGGCCGTCAGCTTCGATTAGTACGTCGAAGTTTTTAGCAAGAGTCCAAGTAGGATCACCAACCATTACGTATTGGATTTTTTTGATTTCTTCAGAAGAATCGTGCCAAGCTTTGTGAGTGAAGTGAGTGTCAGTAGAAACTGAGTAGATTTCAACACCAAGTTTTTTGAATTCTTCGTAGTTGTCAGCAAGGTCACCAAGTTCAGTTGGGCAAACAAAAGTGAAGTCAGCTGGGTAGAAGAATACTACAGACCATTTACCTTTAAGGTCAGCTTCAGTAACTTCAACAAATTGGCCATTTTGGAATGCAGTTGCTTTAAATGGTTTAACTTCAGTATTAATCAAGCTCATCATTGTCTCCATGATTGAGGTTAGTCTTTAATTTTGAATAAGAATAGCGAACTTTGGGTCTTAGCTAAAATGGTATTTTTACATTACAAGAATCGGAAAAACCGAATTATGTAACTGACGCCAGTTTACCCAAGTCTTCTTTATGTACATTCGGCACAGCCAAAGCTGTCTGGATGACAAATCATGTTCGGTCATCAACCCGCATAAGAACATGATGTTTTACGAAGCAAAATTCAAGGGTAAAACTTAAAAAATTCATATTTTTTTTAAATAAATTTATCGGATTTGGAAATATTAATAGATACAAACTACTG
This sequence comes from Acinetobacter sp. 22323, assembly GCF_052044895.1. Lineage (NCBI taxonomy): Bacteria > Pseudomonadati > Pseudomonadota > Gammaproteobacteria > Moraxellales > Moraxellaceae > Acinetobacter > Acinetobacter sp. 22323. The sequence continues at coordinate 170,125 of NZ_JBQEOL010000001.1, forward strand.
ATTTTATAAATATATTTCATTGTTATAATAGGTGAAAAGTGAAGTATGTTAGACGTAAGCAAAGGTGTCTTATTTAAATAGCCTAAGCATTATTATCGCTTATTTCAAATTTTGACTTGAAATGAATAGTTCGAGGTATTGAAAAAGAGGGTGGAGTATTTGTTTACTTGCTGTAATATTTTAAAAATACGAATCAGCTCCAGATCCAAGCGCAATGTAAATCATGGCTTTTAGTCACGCGGCGACAACTGAATTACGATCTAAGTGCACATAAGTACATTGGGAAAATGCATGAAAGTGAGTAGAATACTGTGTTTTAGAATAGTTGTAGGGCGCTGACTTGGCTGCGAAAGGTTTAAATGTCGAAAACTGGGTGATGGCACGTGACCTTCATCGTTTAAATCGTTTACGTAAAGGTAAGGACGCCAATGAAAAACAATACCAAGAATTATTCGAAAAATCGCATTTAAAAGTTTTGGAACGTGTTGAACGCATTCCCAATATCAAGCTGAATCAGGATTTGCCGGTTACCCAATATGCTGATAAACTGATTGAAGCCATTCAAAAGCACCAGGTCATTATTGTTGCCGGTGAAACCGGTTCTGGTAAAACCACGCAGTTACCCCAAATTGCCATGCTGGCAGGACGAGGCCTGACTGGTCTGATTGGTCATACCCAGCCACGTCGTCTGGCGGCACGTAGCGTATCACAGCGTATTGCGGAAGAAGTGGGAGAAACGCTCGGTGAGTCGATTTCCTTTAAAGTCCGTTTTAATGAGCAGGGTTCACAGGACTCTTTAGTTCGTTTGATGACAGACGGTATTCTGTTAGCAGAGCTGGCGAATGACCGCTTCCTGACCAAATATGACACCATCATTATCGATGAAGCGCATGAACGTTCATTAAACATCGACTTCATCATGGGTTATCTGAAGCAGTTGCTGCCACGTCGTAAAGACCTAAAAGTCATCATTACGTCGGCCACGCTGGATGTAAATCGCTTTAGTAATTATTTCAATGGCGCGCCAATCTTTGAAGTAGAAGGCCGTAGCTATCCGGTTGAATTGCGTTATCGCCCAATTTCAGAAATGACCATCGGTGGCAGTGATGACGATGAATTTGATGATTTCGAAGAAAACCTGCCCCGTGCAGTCGTAGCCGCTGTAGAAGAATGTTTTCAGGATGCACAAGATAAAGGTCATCCGGAACATGCAGATATCCTGATTTTTGCCAGTACTGAACAGGAAATTCGCGAGTTACAGGAAACCCTGATCAAGCATGGTCCAAGACATACAGAAGTTCTGCCTTTGTATGCACGTCTGGCTTTGGCTGAACAGCAAAAAATCTTTAATCCATCTGGTGGCGGGCGACGCATTATCATCGCGACCAACGTGGCAGAAACTGCGCTCACAGTTCCGAATATCCGTTATGTGATCGATAGCGGTTTTGCTCGTATTTCGCGCTATAACTATCGCTCACGTGTTCAGCGTCTACCGATTGAAGCGATTTCCCAAGCAGCAGCGAACCAGCGTAAAGGCCGTTGTGGTCGTATTGCACCGGGTGTGTGTATTCGCCTTTATTCCGAAGAAGACTTTTTAAGTCGTCCGGAATTTACTGAACCGGAAATCAAGCGTACCAACCTGGCATCGGTGATTCTGCAAATGCAGAGCCTGAAACTGGGTTCACTGGAAGAATTCGATTTTATTGAACCACCAGATCACCGTCTGGTGAATGATGGTCGCAAACTCTTAATTGAGCTTGGGGCGATGACGGAAAAGAATCCCCCTAAAGTTGCCGACGAAAAGCAGTCGACAACTTCTTCCCCCTTTAACAAAGGGGGAACACAAGGGGGATTAACCAAAATCGGCTATCAAATGGCGAAAATGCCGATTGATCCACGCTTGGCGCGAATGATTCTGGGTGGAGCACATTTCGGTGTTTTAAATGAAGTGCTGGTGATTGTTGCTGCGCTTGCCGTGCAAGATCCGCGTGAACGTCCCGCTGATAAGCAGATGCAGGCTGATCAAAAACATGCACTTTTCCGTGAAGCGGATTCCGATTTCCTGTTTTATATCAAACTGTGGGAAACCTTACATAATAACCGCGAAAGTATGAGCGAGAATAAACGCCGTACTTTTGCGCGTAATCATTTCCTCAGCTGGCTGCGTCTACGTGAATGGAAGAAAACCCATGAGCAATTGGTTGACCTCGCGAAGGGACTGAATCTGTCCTTTAATGAAAAGAAAGCCAGTTATGAAAATCTGCATCGTGCATTGTTAACCGGTTTGTTATCTTTCATTGCCAATAAGACCGATGAGCGTAACGTGTTTATGGCCGTGCGTCAGCAGAAGGCGCGTGTCTTCCCGGCATCTACTTTGCACAAGACCAATACCCCTTGGGTGATGGCTTTTGAAATGGTCGAAACCTCGCAGGTGTATTTGCGTACGCTTGCCAAGATTGAGCCGGAATGGATTTTGCTGGCTGCACGAGATCTGGTCAAACACCATTACTTTGAACCACATTGGTCGAAGAAAGCCGGTGTAGTGAATGCCTATGACCAGATTTCGCTCTTCGGTCTGATCATTGAACCGAAACGTCAAATTAATTATGAGAAAGTGGATCAGGAAGCTGCGCATGAAATCTTCCTGCGAGATGCACTGACCACAGGGTATTTGGGTATTACTCCGCCATTTTTAAAGCATAACCTGCTCAAACTTGAAGAAGTGGAACGGGTAGAAGACAAACTGCGCCGTCGCGATCTGGTGGTGGATGAAGAAACTATTTATCAGTTCTATGCCTCCAAAGTACCGCCAGAAGTGGCAAGTCGTCGTAGCTTTGAGGACTGGCGGGCTACGGTAGAACCGCAAGATCCCCGTTATCTGTTTATTGATGATGATGCCTTGTGGCTGAATGATCGTCCGACCACACAGCAATTCCCGGACTATCTGCGTAATGGTGAATTGCGTCTGGCGGCCAGCTATCGTTTTGATCCAAGCCATGATGAAGATGGGGCGACCGTTCGTATTCCGCTACAGGCCTTGCCGCAGGTAGATGAAAACCTCTGGTCTTGGGGAATTCCAGGCTGGCGTCAGGATCTCATTGAAGCCTTGTTAAAAGCTTTACCAAAAGACAAACGCCGTAATCTGGTACCGATTCCGGATACAGCACGTAAGCTGATGGCACGCATTGATGCGACCGATTTGCAAAAGCATATCTTTAGCTTCCTGGCATTCCAGTTGCGTGGTGAACAGATCACTGAGAAAGACTTTTCACTGGAACGTGTCGAGCAGTATCTATTGCCTTTAATCAAGGTGATCGATGAGAAAGGTCGTGTAATTGAACAGGGCCGTGATCTGGAAGAGTTAAAAGCCCGTTGTCGTACAGAAACGCATAGTCCAGTCAAACAGCTGAAAGGCGAACACAAAACCTTCCCGGAAAGCTTTGTCTTTGAAGCATCGCAAAAAGTGACAGGCGTGGTGGTGAAGCAGTATCAGGCACTGGTACCAACTAAAGACTTTGCTGCGCTAGAACAGAAAGATGAATCTGGTGTGGTCATTCAGACCTTTAATGACCAGGCTGAAGCGATTCGTCAGCACCGTGCCGGTGTCATTCGTCTGGTGCACATGCAGCTGGGTGATCTGATTCGTCAACTGAAAAAACAGATTTCCAAGCCATTGGCATTGGCATATTCCCCATTGGGTGATAAAGCCAAATTGGAACAAATGTTAGTTTATGCCACACTGCAGATGGCAATAAAAGAGCTTCCTGTCAATGCGCAAGAGTTCCAAAAGTTGTTGGAAGATGTAAAAAAATCTTTCTTAACGCATGGTCAAACTGCCTTGCGCGATATCACTGATATCTATACCCAGTGGCAGGAAATACGCCGGAAATTGTTGGTTTTAGACGGTTCTGTCTTTGGCAAGAACATTGATGACATTGAGGATCAGCTGGATTTGATGAATCTTTCTGACTTTGTTTATTCAGTGCCAGCGGATGTCTGGATTGAATTTCCACGTTATCTCAAAGCACTGATTTTGCGTCTTGACCGTTTGCCAAATAATTTACAAAGGGATGATTCTGCCATTGATCAAATTGACCCTTGGATGGAAAAATTGTTCCAGTTTAAAAATGACGCTCGCCTGAAAGAACTGTATTTCATGGTTGAGGAATTGCGGATCTCTTTATTTTCACAACCGATGAAAACTAAAGCACCAGTTTCTCCGAATCGCCTACAAAAAGTATGGGATCGTCTTGGAATCAGTTAACATATAGGTAATTTCTAAAAGGAGTTTTACATGGGCATCCGCATTACAGGTACTGGTCTGTTCCATCCAACAGATTTCATTACCAATGAAGAGTTAGTTGAAAGTTTAAATGCTTATGTGGAACAGTATAACCTCGAGAATGCTGACAAAATCGCTGCGGGCGAAATTGAAGAATTGCGTGGTTCGAGTGCAGAATTTATTGAAAAAGCTTCTGGCATCAAACGCCGTTATGTCGCTGAGAAAACTGGTATTCTGGATCCAAAACGTCTTCGTCCTTTACTGCATGAACGTTCAAATGATGAATTGTCTATTCAGGCAGAGTGGGGCGTGGCTGCAGCGAAACAGGCGATGGAAAATGCAGGTGTAACTGCAGAAGACATCGATGTTGTGATTCTGTCATGTTCGAATATTCAGCGTGCTTATCCAGCGCTTGCAATTGAAATCCAGACCGCTCTGGGTATTCAAGGCTATGCATATGACATGAACGTGGCATGTTCTGCAGCAACTTTCGGGATTAAGCAGGCCGCTGATGCGATCAAGTCTGGTGCGCGCCGCGTATTAATGGTAAATGTTGAAATCACCTCTGGTCATACCGATTTCCGTTCACGTGACTGTCACTTCATCTTTGGTGATGTCGCTACTGCTTCAATCATTGAAGAAACTGAAACTAAAACTGGTTTCGAAATTGAAGATATTGAACTGTTCACCCAGTTCTCAAACAACATTCGCAATAACTTTGGTTACCTGAACCTAAGCGAAGTGGATGCTGATATCGATAACAACCGTTTCCGTCAGGACGGTCGTAAGGTATTTAAAGAAGTTTGTCCGCTGGTTGCGAAGATGATCACCAAGCAGCTGGAAAAGAACCAGATTGAACCGACTAATGTAAAACGTTTCTGGTTGCACCAGGCGAACGTGAATATGAATGAGCTGATTCTGAAACTGATCGTAGGTAAAGAACACGCGAAGTCAGAACTGGTACCATTGATTTTGGACGAGTTCGCAAATACATCTTCAGCAGGTGTCATCATTGCATTGCACCGTACGGCAAATGAAGTAAATGACGGCGAATATGGTGTGTTATGTTCATTCGGTGCGGGCTACTCTGTAGGCTCAATCCTGGTGAAAAAGCACGTCGCTTAAGCTAGAGCAGACATCTTGCAGGTTCAGCATGATGCAGCCTGGATCAAACGCTTAAGCGGGTTGTCCAAACTGTATTTTACGCCGACTTTTTTCGGTGCTGAGCACATTGATGCTTCACGACCAGCAATGTATGTCGGTAATCATTCGATCTATGGGGTGTTTGATTCACCCATGATTATTGATTACCTGTACAACGAACATAAAGTGGCTGTGGTCAGTATTGCGGACCATAGCCACTTTTATATTCCGCTCTGGCGGGAAATCTTCAGGAAGTTTGGTGCGATTGATGGTGTGCAGGAATATGTACGCGAAGTTATGCGCCAAGGTTATTCGATTCTGGTCTTCCCGGGTGGGGGGCGAGAAGTGCTGAAACGTCAAGGCGAGCAGTACCAGCTGATCTGGAAACAGCGTTATGGCTTCTTAAGGCTGGCGCAAGAATTTGACTACGATATCATACCGTTTGCTGCTCTGGGCGGTGATGAAATTTTCGAAATTGGCTTTGATGCCCGTCATGTCGTGGAAAATAAATATTTCCAGAAATTACTCAAAGTTTCTGCACTTAATAAACTCTTGCGTAAAGGGGATGTCATTCCTTCCTTGCCGAAAAGTCTTTTTCCAAAACGGTTACCTTTCTATTTTCAGTTCCAGCCAGCTTTATCTGTCTCTCATATCCAAAGCCAAGAAGATATGACACTATTCCGTGATCAGATTCAGCAACAGATCTATCAGGCAATTGAAGAATTAAAAAATATCCGGGCATCCGAGCTATCACCTAAATCCTGAAAAATAAAAATGAACTGGGTTTAAATGCGAGCTGTTTATCTGATTTATTTTATTTTGTGAATTATTTTTCTATATGAGCTATTTTACTGGTCTGTGTCAGATGACTTGAATATGCTTAAATGAGTTTATAGTCCATTTTAGGTGCGTGTATGGAACAGGAGAGTTTAGTACCGCAGTATCAGCAGCTCGCCAAGCAGTTGCTTCGTATTTCAGATTGCTTGCATGATATTTATCAGGATCAGTGGGACATTGTGGGGAATTTAAATGCCCAGAATATGTTCAAGCTGGATCATGAGCGATATCGGATCGTCTTGGCAAATGGCCTGTTTCATATCCAGCTGCATACGCCTCAGCACATTCAGCAGGGCACAGCGCAATTGCTGGCAGAACCACATTTTAGTGTGCAGCATCACAAGTCAGACACTCTGGAAGAGTTCTTTTTACAGGATATCCATTTCCTGACTGGTGATTTAAAACCCCAGCATTCCCTATTCTTGCGTGATAAAGCGCAACAGTTAAGTAAACTGCTGTTCGAACAGGTCTATCAATGGGTCAATGGGCCTGCACGTGTGCTGAAATTCGTGCAGCAACTTTCCGTTGTGCAGGCAGAAATCATTGATCATCTGATGAGAAGAGCGGGTCTGTATACCACGCCAGTAATGAGTGACTATGTCTTATATGGAAAAGAACCATCTCAAAACATCTTGCAGCAAATGCAGAAGATTTTTTCCTTAGAATATTTAGCGCCCGCTGACTTTCTTTCGATTCAGGGACTCATGCACAGTCTGGATGAATTCTGTTTTAGCGCAGCACAATTTCTGCATCCGGCAATCTACCGTATTATGAGTTTATCCTTTGAGGAGCGTTTTAATCTGCATGAGTTGAATGAACATGTAAACGATATTGAACTCCTGTTCAGGCACGCCTTGGAGCATAGCAATATGCTGGGTTTCGTGCGTTTGATGAACCGTGATACCTGGGGACGGGATGATCTGCTGAGCAAGAAGCATTTTCTGGAAAATAATCATCAGTTGTGGCAGAAAAAAGTCGCGAAACTGCCATTGTTTGACTGTAATCGGGCGATCAACTGGCTGTTCAAGCAGTCTGCTGAAGTGTTGGACTGGATTAGTACGAATATTCAGCACAGTAGTGTACGGGTTACAGTCACGGCGATCAGTTTCCTGAATACTCATCAGGTTCATCCACAGGTGCTGCTGGCGACCTTGCAATATTTTCAATATGCTTCGGCGCGGTTATTTATTCATAGTGTGCATCAGCATGCCATACAGTATAAATGGTTCACGCATCCGGATAATAAATCCGTAGTATTAAAAGGAACACGTCAGGCGATTAATGACCACCGTATTGCTATCAGTCCGTCAATTCTGTATCTGGACGAGTGGATCGGCCTGATGCGCGAAGTAGTCAAGATGGATGATTGCACCACCAAGAAGGTATATATGGGTTTAAGCCGGGTCATGCAGGCCTATATGCAGCATTTACATAAAGCAACTTCTCATCTGCCTGAAGCGGTACAGCAATATATTAGGCCAGCTACTCAACAAAATCGTGATTTTTATACCGAGTTGCAGCGTTATCGGATTCAGTTGACTGAGTTTCGACAGCTGTTTTATCTGCAAGATGCCAATGTGCGCGAATCAATTTTTGACAGTTATGTACGTGACTATCTGGCAGAATATTTTGCTATATATAAAAATATTCCAAAAAGTCTGACCTGGAAGGGTTTGTTTATTCAGGCCATTGCCTGGCATGACCAGATTCAGAAGCAGGAAATTATTGCCCGACTGAAAAAGGACTTTGCACTTAAGGACTGGAAAACTCTGACGAATGAAGCAAATTTCTATTATTTTGACTGGAAATTTGAAGAGTTAAAAAATATAGACCAGATTATTGAGGAAGCTCGGATTTTTCAGAACTGTCTGGCCGCCAGTTATGCACAGCGGATCATAGAAGGGGAATATGTTGCTTTTCATGTCAGTCATGCAGAATTATCTACGCCACTGCTCTTGGGTTGTCATATACAGGATCAGGAAATTATTTTTGATCAGCTGGAATATCCCCACAACCAAAAAGCAGATCCGCAATATATCGATATGGCAATTCATTTCATCAGCTGGTTTAACAGACGACTGCATACGTCGTGTATAGATTCTGATTTGGACCTGAATACTTAACTTTTGCCGGAAAAGTCGTTAGGCTATAGCCGTTCTTTCACGGTATAGGTCATATGAAACAGGAAACTGCACTTAAGTTACTCAAAGCGGGCGAAAATGTATTTTTAACAGGCTCGGCTGGTGCAGGGAAAACCTATACCCTGAATCAATATATCAATTATTTGAAAGCACGTAAGGTATCTGTTGCGATTACAGCGTCTACAGGTATCGCGGCAACGCACATGAATGGCATGACCATTCATACCTGGGCCGGTATCGGGATTAAGGACTTCTTGTCAGAAGAAGACCTGAAGCGTATGAAAGAGCGCAAATATCTGAAAGAGCATCTGGAAAATGCTCAGGTACTGATTATTGATGAGATTTCTATGCTGCATGCCAAGCAGCTAAATCTGGTTAATCAGGTATTAAAGTATTTCAAAGAATCTGATGAAGCTTTTGGTGGCATTCAGGTGATTGTTGCTGGCGATTTCTTTCAGTTGCCTCCAGTGGGTAAAAATGATGAACGCAACCGGGATAAATTCTGCTTTATGTCAGATGCCTGGGTCGAAGCCAAATTTCGCGTTTGCTATCTGACCGAACAGCACCGTCAGGGCAATGACTATCTGAATGATATTCTAAATGCAATCCGTGCGCAGGCGATTGGTACAGAACATCGAAATGCCTTGCAAAGAACACGTCATCAGGAGATTGGCGACACTTATACGCGTCTGTATACGCATAATATGGATGTGGACAGTATCAACTTCCGGCATTTAAATGAAATTGATAATGAGCCGCGCCAGTTTGATGCCCAGTGCGACGGCAATGACAAGTTGATCGAAACACTGAAATCTTCAGTGCGTGCACCAGAAACCTTAACGCTGAAAAAGCATGCTAAAGTCATGTTTGTCAAAAACAATTTTGACTTGGGTTATATCAATGGCAGTTTGGGTGAAGTTATTGGTTTTGAAGAAGATGATGAATTTGGGGTATTGCCTAAAGTCAAACTCACAGATGGGACGACGTTGCTGGTTGAGCCAGAAACCTGGTCAGTAGACAATGAAGCCGGTAAGACTATTGCCAGTTTCCAGCAAATTCCCTTACGTTTAGCGTGGGCGATTACGATTCATAAATCACAGGGTATGACCTTAGAAGCTGCCGAAATTGACTTGAGTCATACTTTTGAAAAAGGACAGGGCTATGTGGCACTTTCGCGTTTAAAAACTTTAGATGGTCTACGTCTAAAAGGTTTTAATGAGCAGGCATTGGAACTGGATAGTCTGGCAATTAAGGCAGACCGCCGTTTTCAGGAGTTGTCGAGTGAAGCCGAAGAACACTTTGAAAATATTGATTTAACCAAACAACATAATGCCTTTATCCGTCATTGCGGTGGTACGCTGAATGAAACTGAAATTCAGCGTAATGAAACAAAACTGGCGAAAAATGGCGGCAAGCAGAATTATGCTGCTGCAACGCTGGATGAAACGCGTGAGCTGTTTGAAGAAGGTTATGATATTGCCGATATCGCCACTGAGCGTGGCTTAACACCGGCAACGATTATCAACCATTTAGGTCGACTGCATAAAGAGCAAGGTTTAGATATATCTGTAGCTCATCCGGGTGAGGAAGTGGTTGAACAAGTGCGTAAGATCTATAAACGTCTGACTAAGCGACAGGATACCGATCATTTCAATGATGATGGGTCTATTAAACTGCGTCCGATTGTCGAGTTAACCAGTCCACGTATGGGTTATGACCAGGTGCGTTTGGCGCTACTATTTGTGGAATAATCATCAAGATTATATTTAAGAGTTCTTAAGATGCACAGTTTATTTGTATACGGCACGCTTCGTCCGCAGCAACCCAATGCCCATGTCATGGAAGGGATTGGAGGAAGCTGGAAAGCCGATTATATTTGTGGACATTTGCAGCAGCGTGGTTGGAGTGCTGAACTGGGTAGCCCGGGTATTCAGCTCAGTGATTTGGGAGAGACTGTTCCGGGTTAGGTATTCATATCCGAGAACCTTCCCCAATATTGGGATGAGCTGGATAAGTTTGAAGGTGATGAATATCAACGTATTCCGGTTAAAGTATATTTGGAAAATGGCGAGATGATAGAAAGTCTGGTCTATGCTTTGAAAGATTAGACTGGTATGTATCATTTATTGAATTTCAAATTTTTATCAGGTCAACGCTTTTAAAAATCATTCACTTTATTTTGCTTGAATTTCGAAAGGTCGAATTAATAAAGTATTCTGTTGATCTGATAGTATCTTCTGAGCAAGCCTGAAGTACTGCTTTATAGCTTGCGTAAGGTAATCAATGTGCAACCTCTATGTCGCTAGTCATATAATTTGATCTCTAAATATTTTTAGAAATCCGAGAAAGGTGGATGTTTGAATTCGTGTTAACTGAATAGAAATTTTATTTTAAACTTATTGCGTACTAATCAACAAAGATAAAATCCCAGCCGCAATTAAAGGACCGACTGGAACACCGCGTAATACTGCTACACCTGCTACTGTGCCTAATAATAGTCCGGCTACCACATCTGGCTGATTGGACATCAGCTTCACTCCACGTCCGCCCAGCCAGGCGACAAAGACGCCAATGACGATTGCTAGTAAAGACTTCCAGCTCAGGAAAGATTTGAGAATACTTTCTCCTGGAATTTTGCCACTGGCAATTGGTGCTAATACGCCAATGGTTAAAATAATCACGCCGATATTCAGGCCATGTGTCTGGACATAGGGCAGCATTTCATTCAGCGGTGTGATTTTTAATACGAGCAGCACACCTGCAGCAATCGTCACAGCGGTATTGTGGCTGAAGATACCACACGCCAGTAAAATCAAAAGTACCAGCAAATTCAGATCGAGTTGAGGCATAAGATAGGAGTTGAGAGAATAATCACGCTATTGTAGCCATTTTCAGCAACCGAAACTAACCTTATATAAAGCTGAATCCAGAGTGCACGGTTTCGGTATAGAATAGAGCTTGAATGAAATATCAGAGATTGAAGTTTATGCTTCTGGAAAAAATGTTGCAGTCACAAGGTTTTGGCTCGCGTAAGTATTGCCAGCAACTGATCAAGAATGGCGCTGTGAGCATCCAGGGTGAAATCATTGATAATCCAAAGCATAAACTTGATTTGGATCAGCTAGAGTTCAATGTGTATGACGAAATCTATCAATATCGGGAAAAAGTCTATATTGCCTTAAACAAGCCACAAGGTTATGAGTGTTCGCATCAGGCAACCCATCATTTTAGTGTCTTTGAGCTGTTTGATGACTTGCTCATGAATCGTGGAATTCAGTGTGTAGGTCGTTTAGACCAGGATACGACAGGCTTGCTGTTACTGACTGATGATGGTCAATTTTTGCAGGCATTAACTCATCCTAAAAAGCATGTTGCCAAGATTTACCAGATGGATACCGCAGACCCTGTTACGGATGAGCAGATCAAGCAGCTAGAACAAGGTGTTGAGTTACGCAATGAAAAAGGTATGTATGCTGCTACGGATGTCATTCGTCTGGAAGAAAAGCGTTTGCAAATGACAGTGCATCAAGGTGTTTATCATCAGGTGAAACGTATGCTGGCAGCTGTGGGGAATAAAGTTGAAAAACTACATCGGGCTCAAATAGGTCAATTGACTTTGAATGATTTGCCAGAAGGTGAGTGGATTTATTTAACTGAAGATCAAGTGATTCAAGCTAAATACCGTGCCGAATAAAGCGCTGGATTTACTTGAGAAAACAATGAAAAGTGACAAATTCATCATCTCGCATAAATCCCATTGATTCATAGAGTTTATGCGATTGGTGGTTGTTTTTCTGGGTATCCAGGCTAATACGCAGTGCATTTTCATGTCGGGCAAATAAAATAGCGGTATCAATCAGTTGTCGTGCAGCGCCATGACGGCGATACAGTGGAGTGATATACACATCATCCAGCACATAAAACTTTGAACAAGCTACTGAGGAAAATCTTAAATAAAGCAGAATAAATCCGGTAAAAATATCATCCTTGGTGTTGATAAAAATCACTGTTTGCTGGTCTTCAAATCGCTGTTTTAGAAACTGATAAGAAAGTTCCTGATTTGAGGAAGCTCCATAAAACTGGCGATATTCATTAAATAAAACTGAAAGCTGTTGCAGGTCTTTTACCTGAGCACGTCGAACAAGCATTCCTTACTCCATGTCTTATTATTATGTATTCATGGAGCATAACGAAATTTTGGGGAGGAGTAGCGTATGAAATTGTTTGAAAATGCGACAGTGTTAAATTTTGTCACTTTCACCCAGAATGGCATTCAGTTCTTCAAATAAATCAAAATGATCATCATCAGCATGTAGATCCAATGCTTCCTGTTCTGCAGTGTCTGCAATCAATCCGGCAGATGCAGGTTTGGATTCGCTTTGCTTTAGTTTGCGCAGCTTGATTAATTGTTCCAAGTTGATATTCTGATTTTCAATAGAGAAGGGGATAGATTTAGTCAGCACTACCTGCTTAAAAAACAGGCGGACTGCTTGAGCTGGTGTAATTCCCAATTGCTTAAATACGGCAAAGGCTTGTTTCTTTTCTTGAGAATCCAGGCGTATTTGGTAGACTTCAGTTTTTCTCATAATATATTCAAGACTTTAAAATACTTAACTTTTCGCATTCATTTTAATCCATTACATTTGAAATACAATCCTTATACGAATCAATTCTGAAAATAAATCGTAATGACAGCTGCATTACAGTGTCAGCACTTGCTCGGAAGAAAATTGCATCAATTGCTGGGTAATAGGGTCAACAAACTGGATATATTTGGCCAATAACTGTAAGGGCGCAGAAAAATCATTATCTGCTTTATGTGCAACGCTAGGATAAAACGGATCATTCAGAATCGGTATACCCAAAAAGTTTAAGTGCACACGTAATTGGTGCTGCTTGCCAGTATGCGGTTTCAGTTCGTATTTGGCTAAATGATCTTGCTGTTCTAATAAGGTGATTTCGGTTTCACTATTAGGCTCACCTTCCAAAACCTGCATAGTATAGAAAGGCTGACCTTTATCCATGCGTAAACGCACAATTTGCGGAAAGCGAAATTCTTCACGGTAACCTGCAATCGCATGATAGGTTTTCTGTACTTGGCGTGTAGCAAACAACTGCTGATAAAGTCCACGCGATGCTACATTTTTAGAGATAAGCACTACGCCAGCCGTCTCCCGATCCAGTCGGTGAATCGGAGTTAGGTGCTCAATCCCGGTCTGTTTCTTTAGACGAACCAGCAGGGTTTCCTGTACATATTGTCCGGTCGGGCTCATGGTTAGAAAATGTGGTTTATCAATCACCATAAAATGTTCATTTTCGAACAGGATTTGGTGTTCGAAAGGAACATGCACTTCGTGTCCCAGAAAGCGATAATAAAAACAGTGGCTATTCGCCTGAAAGAGGCTATTTAGATTTAAGCTATTTCCCTGTGCATCATAAACCAGACCCTCCTGAAAACGAGATTGCCATTCACTGGTCTGGATATGCGGAAACTGTGTACATAAATAGTCATAGACTGTTGCAGCAGTGGATGGTTGCAAGAAAACTTTGCTGGCACTGACGCCGTTGATCATCGGTGGGATAAATTCAGCAGAAGTATTCATATGGGGAAGTGGATCTCATTCAGGAAACAAATGCTATGAAAAAATACAGTTTCTCATGCGGCGGAATAGGCTTTTAAACTGCGGCGATGCTATCATATTTGTTCCTTTGAATCATGTCGTGAGTCATATGCCTTATTCATTTACTGTCACCTTAAATCATGAAGAAGATACCCAACAGCTGGCTAAGGTATTGGCCGCGAATTTTAGTACGGGAGTGATCTATCTGATCGGTGATCTGGGAGCAGGCAAGACGACATTGACGCGCTATTATTTACAACAGCTCGGTCATGAGGGTTCGGTCAAAAGTCCAACCTATACATTGGTAGAACCTTATAATATTCAAGGGAAGGATATTTTCCACTTTGACCTGTACCGTTTAAATGATCCCTATGAACTGGAACTGATGGGTATTCGGGATTATCTTGAAACCCCAAAGGCATTATTCTTGTTTGAATGGCCATCTAAAGGTGGTGATGAAATACCTGAAGCAGATCTGATCATTGAAATTCTTAAATCCGAAGATGAGTTGACTCGTACTGCAACGTTGACTTCATCAAACTCAGTATTACAGCAGGCTTTGGAGCAGCAATTCCCATATGTCGAATGATTTAAGCGTACGCCGTATCCGTTCACTTGATCCTGCACTGGCGAACCAGATTGCAGCGGGTGAAGTGATTGAACGACCTGCATCTGTAGTGAAAGAACTGCTCGAAAACTCGATTGATGCTGGTGCGACTGAACTGGTGATTCGTGTAGAACAGGGCGGTAGTACACTGATCGAAATTATTGACAATGGTCGAGGAATTCACCCGGAAGATTTAGCGCTGGCGGTCATGCGTCATGCCACCAGTAAAATTCAGACAGCAGAGGAATTGCATGCCATCACCAGTCTGGGTTTCCGTGGTGAGGCGCTGGCTTCGATTGCAGCCGTATCGCGTCTAACCTTGACCAGTAGCCAAAGCGAAGATGGCATTGGTTATCAGGTTGAAGTGAATGGTACTGCTTTTGACCATCAGGAAATTCAGGCAGTTGCTACTTCACGTGGTACCCATATCCGGGTGCAGGATCTGTTCTTTAATGTACCGGCACGTCGTAAATTTCTAAAAAAACCGGGCACTGAATTTGGTCATATTGAAGAGATTGTACGTCGTCTGGCACTGACCCATTTCGATATCCGTTTTGTGCTGGAACATAATGAAAGTATCAAGCTGAATCTGCCTGTGGCAGACAGTGGAGCATTACGTTTCCAGCGTGTGCAGCAGTTATTGGGGCGCCAATTTACTGAAAATGCTTACTGGATGGATGCAGATAGTATCAACATGCGTTTGTCTGGCTGGCTCGGTCATCCTTCGGATGCGCGTGCGCAAGCCGATATGCAATATGTCTATGTAAATGGTCGTATCGTAAGAGACAAGACCATTTCTCATGCATTGCGTATGGCGTATGACGGCATTCTGCATGGAAACCAGCATGCAGCTTATCTGCTGTTTCTGGAAGTAGATCCGGAAAATATTGATGTCAATGTACATCCAACTAAACATGAAATCCGTTTCCTGAATCAGCGTGAAGTACATGAGTTTGTACGTCATTATGCCAAAGAAACGCTAGCACAGTTCCAGACCGCAACAGCTAATCTGGCTGATGCAATGAAAACTGAGGAACCTGCACCACTTACGCCTCAGCCGCGTTATCAGGAACAGTTTAGCCTGCATCAGGCTGCACCGCAGTCCCCTCCTGAACCTTATGCAGTTCAGCAGCATCTACATCCTCGTAATACGCATAAATATATAGAAGCTGAAGCTTCAGATGTGCTGACTGACTTTGAATCTTCGCGTCCACAAACTGTGCATTATGTGCAGGATTATACCAAGCCTTATAGTGGTTCACAGCAGCTTAACAATGCCTTACAAAGCTATTTGGCACCACTTAGAGCAAACTCCGAAACTGAGCAGCTGAGCCCTGAGCAGTCTTTTCAGACACATGTGCAGGCCAAAGTAGATGAGCATCCTTTAGGCATTGCGATTGCACAGCTGCATGGGATTTATATCCTTGCACAAAACACAGAAGGTCTGATTATTGTAGATATGCATGCAGCACATGAGCGTATCGTCTTGCAGCAAATGAAGTCTGCCTGGGATAAACCGGAGTTCTGGACATCGCAGCAGCTTTTAATTCCTAAGGTGGTGTCTATCAGTCGTATGCAGGCCATGCGTGTAGAAGAGTTGAAGGAACAGCTGGCCCGATTTGGTCTGGAGATTGACCAGTATGGTGATGAACAGGTGATCGTGCGCGGAGTTCCTGCGATCCTGCACAAGGCAGATTTTGATGCCTTGATTCCTGAATTACTGGATGATCTGGACCCAACGGATCAGGCGCAAGGCCTGTTGCAAAAGCGTGACCAGATCTTGGCGGGCATGGCCTGTCATGGTGCGGTACGTGCAAACCGTATTTTAAGCCTGTCTGAAATGAATGCCTTATTGCGTCAGATGGAACAAACTGAATTTGCCAGCCAGTGTAATCATGGACGTCCAACATGGCGTGCTTTCCCACTGGCTCAACTAGATAAACTTTTTGCTCGAGGAGAGTAGTGGTACATGTCAAATCAATTGCCGGTCATCAACTTAATGGGACCAACTGCAAGTGGTAAAACCGCTTTGGCATGTGAACTCTATGAGCAAGGAAATTTTGAGCTGATTTCCGTCGATTCTGCACTGGTTTACCGGGAAATGGACATTGGTACAGCCAAGCCAACCAAAGCGGAATTAGAGCAATATCCGCATCATCTGATTGATATTATTAGTCCTTTAGAGGTCTATTCAGCAGCCAATTTTGTCGAAGATGCCTGTCGCCTGATTGATGATATGCATGCACGTGGCAAAACTCCAATTTTGGTTGGTGGAACAATGCTTTATTTCAAAGCATTGCTAGAAGGATTATCTGATAATCTACCCAGTGCAGATTATAAGGTACGTGCGGAAATTGAAGCAAAAGCCGAACGGGAAGGGTGGGAAGCAGTTTATGCGGAATTATGTACGGTAGACCCAATTGCAGGGCAAAAATTTAAAGTAAGTGACAAACAGCGCATTATTCGTGCTTTAGAGGTTTATAAGCTGACTGGCCAAGCTATAACAAAACTACAAGCAGAACAACCAAAAAATCAACCATATCGTTACAGTTTTCATAATTACGCGCTGATCCCAGACCGAGTAGAATTACACAAGCGTATTGAAAAACGATTAGAAATTATGTGGGAAATCGGTTTTTTAAATGAAGTGGAAAACTTGATGAAAAAATACGATTTTGATGAAAATCTTCCATCCATGCGTTCCGTTGGTTACCGTCAGGCGATCGAATTTATAAAAAACAGTGAGCGAAGTATTGAAAAACAGCGAGAAATGGAAGACAAGGCATTGTTTGCAACACGACAACTGGCTAAACGTCAATACACATGGTTAAGATCTTTGCAAGAT
Source organism: Acinetobacter sp. 22323 (assembly GCF_052044895.1). Lineage (NCBI taxonomy): Bacteria > Pseudomonadati > Pseudomonadota > Gammaproteobacteria > Moraxellales > Moraxellaceae > Acinetobacter > Acinetobacter sp. 22323. Next base: position 187,601 of record NZ_JBQEOL010000001.1, read on the forward strand.
AAGCATAAATTTACTACATATTTTACCGCACAGCAGGCTCAAGAAGACTTGCGAAACTGTTACGGATAAAGCAAAATTTACAGACTATCTTTTTTATAATTTTTAATTGAAAAATAAAGATAGTTTTTTGCGCTGATTTTAAAATTTTTTGGAGTTATAACATGTCTAAAGGTCAAACTTTACAAGATCCGTTCTTGAATTCCCTACGTAAAGAACGTATTCCTGTTTCTATCTTCCTGGTTAACGGTATCAAACTACAAGGTCATATCGAATCATTTGACCAATACGTTGTATTATTAAAAAATACTGTAAGCCAAATGGTTTACAAACACGCGATTTCTACCGTAGTTCCTGCACGTAACCCACGTCCTGCTGGTGCTCCTGCTGGTCCTCAAGGTGCTGGCTTCGGCGGTCAAGGTGGCTTCGGTGGCGGCCAACCTGGCGGCTTCGGTGGTCAAGGCGGCTTCGGTGGCGGCCAACCTGGCGGCTTCGGTGGTCAAGGAGGCTTCGGTGGCGGTCAACCTGGTGGCTTCGGTGGTCAAGGCGGCTTCGGTGGCGGCCAACCTGGCGGCTTTGGTGGACAAGGTGGCTTCGGTGGACAAGGCGGCTTCGGTGGTCAAGGTGCTGGCTTTAGTGACGATGCAAAATTCGAAGATTCTCAAGATGACGAAAACAACCGTTAATCTGATTTAAGAATCTAAAAAACCTCTCAGAAATGAGAGGTTTTTTTATGGTAATAGTCTTATATAGATAATAAAAAACCGGCCAAAAGCCGGTTTTTTTAAAGATGCTGAATATTAATTCTTTTTACGGTCCAGTTGTGGATCTTTAATCTCAACAAAGGCATTACTGCGGGTCTCACGTAACCAGCTATCCAGTTCTGTATCAAACTGACGTTCGCCTAAAAGCTGACGTGCCATACGTTCCTGGTATTCTGAAGTCATATCCTGTTGGCGCGTATCTGTCACCTGTAGAATATGCCAGCCAAACTGAGACTGGAACGGTTCACTGATTTGGCCCACAGGTGTTTTTTTCATACGTTCTTCAAATTCTGGGACCATCACACCTGGATTCACCCAGCCTAGACTACCACTGTCACGTGCTGAACCAGGATCATTGGAGAAGGTAGCCGCCAGTACGGCAAAGTCTTCACCATTTTTTAGGCGGGTATACAGACTGTCAATCATCTGTTTGGCATTTTCAGGACTCACTACTTCCGAAGGCTGAATCAGAATATGACGCGTCTGATATTGTTGTACGAGTGCACGCTTTTCACCCGCTTTACGATCAATCAGCTTAAGAATGTGAGCACCATCGCGGGCTTCAATCAGTTCAGAGGTTTGACCAGGCTGAAGGCTGGTTACACGTGATGCAAGCTCATCTGGAATATCTGAAATATTACGGAAGCCCATGTCAGCAGCTTCAACTTTGACACCATTTTTGGAGTATTTCTTCTCAATTGCTTTCAGGTCGGTAGAGCTTTCTAACTCTTTCTTTACCTCTGCTGCAACTTGAGCTGTATTGTCACCAGAAACACGGACATGTTGTACATGAACCTGACTACCGAGTAATGCCTGACCTTGCGGGGTTTTCAGGAAGTTTTCCACATCCTGATCGCTGATTTTGATACGGGAAGTCACAATCTGTTGACGTAAACGGTTAATCGCAAGGTCTTCTGCGATACGGTTACGTAGAGCAGCATAAGTATTTGGTGCAATTGAATCCAGCTTTTGCTGGAAAGCTTCCAGACTGGAAGAACCAGAGTCGCGTGCAACTTTTAATACTGCATCATTAAGCGCTTTTTCATCAGGACGAACATTATAACGCTTTACCTGTTCAAGTTGAGCCTGACGCAAAATCAGTTGTTCTAAAGCTTGTTGTTGCAGGATTTGTTGTGACGGCGCAGGCTTCTTTTGCTTTTCGAGTTGATGAGAAATCTCTGCAACGCTTTGATCCAGGTCACTACGAAGAATCACGCTATTGTCGACAACAGCTACAACTTCATCCTTGGTCTGTGCAACAGCAAAAGTAGGTATTGCTGCAGAAAGGCATAGCGCAAGTGTGGTTGCTTTAAAAAAATGTTTTAACTGTTTTGTCTTCATTAACGTTCTGTCCAAGTCTGATTGATATTATTAAAGCCCAGAATACGGTTTTCCAGTAGTGATGCCAATTTATTGTTGAATCCACCTAAGCCTCTAAGGCTGAGTTCTGCCATGATCATGCGTTTTGGTTTAACACCCGCTTCATTGATGTCATCCAGATCATTGTAATATGAGCGGCCATAGACGGAAACACCCCAACAGCATGACTCATAGTTCACGCCAAGTAAATATTCACGTGCAACGTTGTTTTCCAGATCGTATTGAGCATGACCAATCAGACGCCAGTTATTGAAAACAGGCTGAATGAATGAACCAACCACTTGATCATAGCTTTTTTGACGGTCAGTAATTTCATTGCGATAGAAATAGCCTACATTGTAGAGATTACCTTGTTCACCAGTGTAATAGGCTTGCACATCGCGCTGTGCATTCTGACCATTCGACATCCATGCTGAGTTAAAGTTGACATGGAAATTATTGGAAAGCTGGCTGGATAGTTGAATTACAGGACCAGTATGCGTTTCACGGTCATATTCATCAATATCCCGTTCTAAAGTCACGCGACGGTCTTCGAAGAAGAAACTTTGGCCTATACTGGCACGCAGGCGTTCTAAACCAACATCATTAAACAGGCTGTAGCTTAAGCCTACGGATGCAAAGTTATTGTCTTCTAAACGGTCATGACCATAGAAACGACGTGGGCTGAATAGCTGATCATAACTGATCGAGGCATTCACTGAGTCAAAATTTGGCTGACCTTCTTGATTCTCGTAAGGTGCGTAAGCATAAAACAGACGAGGTGTTAGTGTCTGTAAATAGCGTCCTTCTTTTTCAAAAATCAAACCAGCATCGAGAGTGAATTCTGGCACTACAATAGATTTATCTTCACTTGAAGAATTAGTTTGGTTCTGGTCTAAAAGATCAATCGTGTCCTTGTCATAGAAGGTATTAATGTTGCGCAAGGACAATTGAGGAAGCAGGAATAAACCAGGTGTTCGATGATTATAGCGAACTGCCAGATCGTTATAGATACGTGTACCACTCGGTTCGTAACTGCCTGTAGCTGGATTTATATTATTAACATCTTTTTTGAAATAGGCAGTATCGTGATTGGCTTCGAATTGCCAACCGAGCGGGTTGCCCGTTTTATAGTTGACCAGGAATTGTGGCAAACGCGCATAAGGACGGTCTTCATCTGCAACTTCTGGGTCTAGGGTCTGGAAATCTTCTACTTTTAACTGTGCTTTTAAGCCTGGAATACCATTTTTATAGTTAATTTCCCAAGCACGACGTAAATTCAGATCAGTTTTAGAATTTGGGTTGTTATTTAGATCTGAGAAGAAATCTTTATCTGATGCATAGTTATATTCAAGATTGGTTGAGAACTGCTCGTTAATCTGCCAGTCATGACGGAAATGCAGGTCTTTACGGTCTTGATCATCATAGCTACGATCTGAAGGTAAAATGCCCCCCCAGATTTGACCATAGCCAAAGTTCTCGGTCAAATAACGGAACTGTCCATCCAGCATTGCACCACGGTCAGCGATATAACGTGGTGTAATGGTAGCATCGTAATTTGGTGCTAGATTTAAATATACTGGAACGCCCAGTTCTAAACCACCATCATTGGTAAAACCAAAACTAGGGGTCAGAATCCCGGTGGTGCGACGATCATCAATCGGGAAGTTAAAATAAGGTACTGCAAGAACAGGCACATCTTTAACGTATATTTTGGTATTACGAGTTTCACCACGACCTGTTTCCTGATTCAGCTTGATGCGATCCGCCTGAATTTTCCAGGTTGGCTTCTGTTCAGGTGGGCAAGTAGTATAGGTCGCATTTTCCAGTTCAACTGTTTCAGTGGAGGTTCTGGCGATTTTTTCTGCACGTCCATGCGCATGTTGTTCTTCTGCAATATAAAAGCTGTTATTTAAGTCGCCTTGTTGGGTTTTTAGGTTGTAATTAATGTCATCACTTTGTGTGAGTAGACCTGCTTGTGCCAGCTGTACTCGACCTTGAGCTTTTGCGTAGGTCTGGGTCTGGTCAATGGTCACTTGATCTGCACGAATCTGACGACCTTGCTGATCAATGATGACATTGCCTTCTAAGTAAGAATCGCCATTCGGATTATAGTGGCCATAGTCAGCAGTAACGGTAGAAGTCGCTTGATCTGGAGCAACTGCTTCAACTGCAGGTGAAACTGGAGTAATCCAGGTGCCTTGACAATAGGCAGAACTTAAATACTGCCCCTGACGTTGTTGTGCTTCAGGCGTGGATTTGTCAACATAATATTGAGAGAAAAATGCTTCACCAGGATAGGTCTCCTGTAAGCTTTGATTAAGCTGCTGATTGTTGATGTTGGATGAGTCATTTTCTGCAGCATAGCCTGAAATTGAGCTACCACATAACAAAGTTAAGATCGCAGTCGCTAAAGGATTATATTTAAACTGATGCTTCATTTGTCTCATTAACCAATCATGCTTTTATCGCAATTAATTATTGTCGCATCATAGAGAAAAAGTTGATAAGTAGCTACACTTAGTACTTTAAAAACTCAGCCTGTACTAGAATTTATTGCAAATGAATACTCAACGCGAACAATTGATACAATCTTGGATTGCTTCTGTACTCGGTTCAGATCAATTTGAAACTCATTTTTTAGCAGGCGATGCCAGTTTTCGTCGTTATGCACGAATCAAACTGAATAATAAAACATTTATGCTAATGGATGCACCACCAGAAAAAGAAGATTGTGTGCCTTTTGTGACGATAGATGAATTTTTTGATGCGAATGGTGTTCGCGTGCCGCACATTGTGGCGAAGGATCTGGAAAATGGTCTATTACTGCTCGAAGATTTCGGCAATGTGATGCTGTCTGATCTGCTTAATGACGCCACTGTCGATGCTTATTATGAACAGAGTTTTAAACAGTTAGTTCAGTTACAGTCTATTCAGGGCGAAGGATATTTTCCTGAGTATTCTTATGAAAAACTGATCTCGGAAATGGAACTGCTGACTGACTGGATGTTACCGGCTTTAAAAGTCATTCCGACCGCAGCAGAAAGTACGCTGATTAAGCGCACCTTTGCCATTCTGGCGAATGCAGCATTAGCTCAACCTCAAGTGATAGTGCACCGTGATTTCCATAGCCGTAACCTGATGCAGATTGCAGGTGAAACAGATCTGGGCGTGATCGATTTTCAGGATGCAGTCATTGGTGCGGATACTTATGACCTGATCTCGATTACCCGCGATGCCTATGTACAGTGGAATGCTGACCGTGTCTATCGCTGGTTTGAAACTTTCTATAACTTATTGCCGGCTTCTGCCAAAGAGGGTCGTGATTTTGGTCAGTTCAAGAAAGATGCCGACATGATGGCCATTCAACGTCATATCAAGATTTTAGGTATTTTTGTGCGCCTGTTTGAACGTGATGGTAAATCGGGGTATTTGAAAGATTTGCCGCGTGTGATGTGGTATCTGCTGGAAGAAAGTAAACCTTATGCAGAATTGCAGCCGTTTATGCAGTTTATCAATGAGCGTGTATTGCCAGCCTTTGAAGAAAAATATGGTTCATATGAGGTGGCTGCATAAATGAAAGCGATGATTTTGGCTGCAGGCCTAGGTAATCGCATGCGCCCTTTAACGCTGCATACACCAAAGCCACTCTTGGAAGTAGGTGACAAGCCTCTGATCGTCTGGCATATCGAAAAGTTGACGGCGATCGGTGTGAATGAAATCGTCATCAATACCGCATGGCTAGGTGAAAAACTTGTGGAAGCTTTGGGGGATGGTTCGCAGTTTGGTGTCAAGATTTTATGGTCACATGAAGGTGAGGGGTTGGAAACTGCTGGTGGTATTATCAACGCTTTGCCTTTATTAGGGGATCAGCCTTTTATTCTGGTGAATGGTGATGTCTGGACCACCATGGATTTTGCGCCATTATTGACAGTGGAGCTGGGTGAAAACCTGGCACATCTGGTATTGGTGCAAAACCCACCTCAGCACCCACAAGGTGATTTTAGCTTGGTTGAAGGTAAAGCTTATACCTTTGATCAGAATGTTCAGGGTGAAAATCTGACCTTTAGTGGTGTATCTGTGATTGACCCGAAAATGTTTGCAGGTCTGGAAGCAGGTAAGCGTCCACTGGCGCCATTACTTAAAGAGGCGATGCTGGCAAATCAGGTTGCCGCATCAAAGCTGACGGGTAATTGGGTTGATGTAGGGACGCCAGAGCGTTTAGCTGCACTGGATACTGAAATTCGTGAAGGGAAATATGCTTAAGTGAATATTCACTAAGCACTCCCTACTGTGCCAATATAGAGAAAGCGGTATACTTTCTTCTAATTTTTTCGAGCGTTAATTGTTTATGCATACGTTTTTTCAGGAATTAAAGCAGGGTAGCCAGGCTTTAGGTTTAGCATTGAGTGATGAAACTTTAAATTTATTACTCAAGTACCAGGACGCTTTGGTGCTGTGGAATAAGGCATACAATCTGACTGCCATTCGTGATCCGAAAGAAATGCTGGTCAAGCATCTGCTAGACAGCTTAAGCATTTTAAAGGATCTGCCATCAGGCCGTCTGCTCGATATTGGTACCGGCGGCGGGATGCCGGGCATGATCATTGCATTATGTCAGCCGGAACGTAACTGCGTACTATTAGATTCAAATGGCAAGAAAATCCGTTTCCTGAAGCAGTTTATTGCTGACCTGAAGCTAAAAAATGTGATTGCGGTGCAAACACGCGTTGAAAATGAAGACAGTATTAATGAACTCGGGCAGTTTGATGTGATTACCAGTCGTGCCTTTGCATCATTGACCGATTTTGTAGACGCATCGAAACCTTATATGCATGAGCAAAGTATTATTGCTTCCATGAAAGGTCTGATTCCACAAGATGAAGTTAGTGCTTTAAAAGATGAATTCAGTTGTGAGATTATTGAACTAAAAGTTCCGCGCTTAGACGAACAACGTCATTTACTTTTATTAAAACGTATTTAAGATTTTCAAAGGAATTGGGGTCAACATGGCACAAATTATTGCGATTGCAAACCAGAAGGGTGGCGTTGGCAAAACCACAACCGCAGTAAATTTGGCGGCATCTCTCGCAGTATTAAAAAAACGTGTGCTGCTTGTGGATATGGATTCACAAGGTAATGCTACGATGGGCTCGGGCATTCAGAAAAATGATTTACTTTATTCAGTAACGGATGTGTTGCTTGGTGAAGTGCCGATTGAAACGGCAATTACCAAGGCGGAAGTTGGATATAAAGTATTAGGCGCCAACCGTGATCTGGCTGGTGTAGAGCTGGCAATTGCCGAACAGGAAGGCCGTGAATTTATTCTGCGTGATGCCCTGCAGGAAATTGAAAAATCATTTGATTATATTATTGTAGATTGTGCACCAAGTTTAAGCCTGATTACCGTGAATGCCTTAGCTGCCGTGGATGGCGTAATTATTCCAATGCAATGTGAGTATTATGCATTAGAAGGATTGGCTGATTTGACTCAGACCATTGACCGGATTCAGCAGGCTTTAAATCCTGATCTACAAATCGTGGGTGTATTACGTACCATGTATGATGCGCGTAATGCACTGACACGTGATGTCTCTGAAGAATTACAACAATATTTTGGCAAGAAACTTTACGATACCGTGATTCCACGTAATATCCGTCTGGCTGAAGCACCAGCACATGGTTTGCCAGTGATTTATTTTGAAAAAAGTTCTAAGGGTGCAGTTGCTTACCTCAATCTGGCGGCTGAAATGTTAAAGAAAAGCAAAGTGAAAAAAGGAAGTAAAGCATGACCGTGAAGAAACGTGGACTCGCCAAAGGTCGTGGTTTGGATGCATTACTGGGGTCAATTCAAAAAGAAAAATTACAGCTTGAAGCACAAGGTCTGGATCATGGTCAGCTGAAGCAGATTGATGTGAATCTGTTGAAACGTGGTGAATACCAGCCACGTCGCTATATCAATGAACAGGATTTGCAGGAACTGGCTGCTTCAATTGAGAAGCATGGCATCATGCAGCCGATCGTCATCCGTCCGGTAGATGATGAACGCCATCCTTATGAAATTATTGCGGGTGAGCGTCGCTGGCGTGCAGCACAATTGGCAGGCCTTACAGAAGTTCCTGCGATTGTGCGTGATCTGAATGATCAGGTGGCAATTGCGCTAGCTTTGATTGAAAATATCCAGCGTCAGGATCTGAATCCAATTGATCAGGCAATGGCGCTGCAACGTTTCCATGAAGAATTTGGTCTGAGCCATCAGGAAATTGCCGATACAGTAGGCAAGGCGCGTACGACAGTCAGTAATTTACTGCGTTTGCTGACCCTGGCTGAAGAGGTCAAAGACTTTATGCAGCAAGGGTTGCTTGATATGGGGCATGCGCGTGCGATCCTAACTTTGAAAGCCAAAGACCAGCTGAAAGTGGCTGAAATGGTAATTGAGAAGAGCCTGTCCGTACGCCAGACTGAGCAATTAGTGCGTGATTTTAATACTCCAAAACAGGATAAACCAAAGCCAGTCGTAGCGCCGGATATTCAACAACTGACACAACGTCTGTCAGAACGTTTTAGTGCAGAAGTGAAAATTGATTATAACAAGCAGGGCAAAGGCAAACTGGTCATTAGTTATCATTCACTGGAAGAGCTAGACGGTATTCTTTCGATCCTGGATGACGAATAAAACTTGATTCTTGATTGGGGACAAATCAGATGTGGGAATTGGTAAAAGCAGGTGGGTGGCTGATGCTACCCCTCGTATTATGTTCGATTTTCATGGTGGCCATCTCATTAGAGCGATTTATTCGCCTGAAAAAGAGCCTGATATTACCTAAAGCGCTTTTGATGGGTCCTGGGCAAAATGCCAATCAGGTGATACAAAAACTAAATGTAGATAAATCCCTGCAAGGGAGTACATTAGGCCGTGTTTTTGCAGCAGGTGCTGCCAGCCAGCAACAGACCGAGCAATATGCAAGTGCCCAGATGGAAGTCGTTGCTTCGCAGGAAATTGGTTATCTGGAAAGAAATATCAATTTTTTGGGAACTTTAAGTGCAGTTGCACCTTTGCTGGGTTTGCTCGGTACAGTGATCGGAATTATTGAATCTTTTCTTATGATTGACGTGGGTACTACCAGCGATCCAGTGCTGATGATGCCGGGGATTTCCAAGGCGTTAATTACGACAGCTGCCGGGATGCTGATCGCGATCCCTGCCTTATTTGCACATCGTTATTTTCAGCGTCTGGTACAGGAATATGTGGCCGAGCTGGAGCAGCAGGCCACTTTATTTCATGCTGACCTGTTTTATTCGCATGCTTCAGAGGCGGATGAAAGTCTTCAGAAGGCGAGCTGAGGTGAGTCATGAAATTCAAACGCAATCAGGTTGAAGATGTTCATATCAACCTCACTCCGATGATTGACTGTCTGTTATTTATCTTGGTATTTCTATTGCTTTCTACGACTTTCAGTCAACTCAGCCGTATGAATTTGACCTTGCCAGACGCGCAAGGAGTTCCACCGAAAAACTTTGATCAAAAGGTTGAAGTCACTGTGGATGCAAATGGGCACTATGCAGTGAATGGGCAGTCATTGGCGAGCAAAGAAGTGGCTGATTTAAATACCGCAATTAAACAGATTTCTAACGAACGACGTGATTTAATGTTCGTGATTGCTGCTGATGCAAAAGCAGCACATCAGGATGTGATTCGCGTTATGGATGTTGCAGGGCAACTTGGCTTTGTGAACATCAACATCAGTACGAAAGTACCTACCCGAGGTTATTAGTGAAGCAAGATTTAAAAGTCTATTTACGTCTTCTCAGTTATTTAAAACAATTTTGGGGATTGGCCTTACTGGTTATCCTGGGTTTTTCCATCAATGCTGCAACAGAAGTCTCGGTTGCCAAGTTGCTGGAATATATTATTGAAGCGATTCAGACTCGTGATCAGGGTTTTACGACGATCTTCCCGTTTCTGGTGGTCTTGCTGATCTTTTTCCGCGGTGTAGGTTTGTTTTTAGGTGGCTATTTTACTGCAGTCATTTCCCGAAATCTGGTCTTTAATATTCGTCAGGAAGTCTTTGCCAAGCTGATGCGTCTGCCTTCGCAATATTTTCTGGATAATACCAGTGGTCATATTACTGCTAAAATTATGTATAACGTTGAGCAGCTGACTGCTGCCTCAAGTGATTCACTTAAAGTGATTGTGCAGCAAGGTCTGATCACAATCGCGCTGATTGGTTATCTGCTTTATACAAACTGGCGTTTAACGTTAATTATTCTGATTTTTGCACCGATCATTGGTCTGCTTATTCGCAAAGCTGCACAGCGTATGCGTAAGCTGTCCAAGCAAGTGCAGAACACCATGGGGGATGTGAACCATGTGGTACAGGAATCTGTAAATGCCAATATGGTGGTAAAAGCCTTTGGCGGTCAAACGTACGAGCAGGAACGTTTTAGAAAGCACTCTCTAGAAAACTTGCGTCGTGGCTTGAAAATGGTTGTGGTGAAAGAGCTCAACAGCCCGATCGTACAGCTCATTATGTCTATTGCGCTGAGTATTGTCATGTTCCTGGCTTTGCGCCCGGAAATTTTACGTGACACGACTGCAGGTGAATTTGTCGCTTATATTACCGTGGCAGGTATGTTGTCTAAACCGATCAAGGCACTTACTGAAGTCAATGAAAAAATTCAGCGTGGTATGGCGGCAGCTTATTCAGTGTTTGAATTACTGGATATGCCGGAAGAAAAAAATGCAGGTACTTTTAAAGATACTTTAAAAGGTAATATCCAGCTGAAAAATGTGAACTTGACTTATTCTGATGGGTATCAGGCATTAACCGATCTGAATCTTGATGTAAAAGCCGGACAAACAGTAGCATTGGTAGGTCGCTCAGGTGCAGGTAAAACTTCACTGGTAAACCTTTTAATGCGTTATCAGGAAGCAAGCTCCGGTCAAATCCTGTTTGATGGCAAAGACATTAAAGATTTTGAGCTGAATGCTCTGCGTACCCAGATCTCGATGGTAAACCAGCAGGTGGTGCTGTTTAACCGTACCGTGCGTGAAAACATTGCGTATGGTCAGTTGGAAGATGCTGCAGAAGAAGATATTATTGCCGCGGCTAAAGCTGCTTATGCCCATGACTTTATTATGGCTTTGCCAAATGGTTATGATACTGAGCTGGGCGCACAAGGTCTGAATCTGTCTGGCGGTCAGCGCCAGCGTATTGCGATTGCGCGTGCTATTCTGAAAAATGCACCAATTTTAATTCTGGATGAAGCAACCAGTGCGCTGGATAATGAATCTGAATACTTCATTCAGCGTGCTTTTGATGCGGCAATGCAGGATCGTACCACTATCGTTATTGCTCACCGCTTATCTACGATTGAAAATGCCGACAGTATTGTCGTCATGGATCAAGGTCGCATTCTGGAGCAGGGGACCCACCAGGAATTGATCAACCGCAAGGGTGCTTATTACCAGTTGCATCAACGCAACTTCGAGGAACAATAAGTATGTCACTGGCACAGGTCATTCAGGATGCCTGGAATACACAGGCTAAATGGCTGATTGTATTTCGACCATTGTCCTGGCTGTACCAGATCGGATTTAGCTTAAATAAAGCCTTATATGATAAAGGTTTTAAAGCAAGTTATACCGCACCTGTACCTGTGATGGTGATTGGTAATATTACTGTGGGTGGGAGTGGGAAAACTCCATTACTGATCCATTTGGTTGAATATCTAGAAAAACAAAATGTCCGGGTTGGCGTGATCAGCCGGGGTTATGGAGGTAAAGGTCCATTTCCTTGCTATGTCGATACGCAGGCGACCGCAGAAAGTGTGGGGGATGAACCCGCACTGATTGTCCAGTCGACGGGTGTACCGATGGCTGTTGGTCCTAATCGTCAGCAGAGTATAGAGCTGCTATTGTCCAAACATGATCTGGATTTGATTATTTGTGATGATGGTTTACAGCACTGGGCTTTGAATCGTCAGATTGAGTGGATCGTACTGGATAATAATCGTGGTCTGGGCAATCAGAAACTTCTGCCTGAAGGTTATTTACGTGAGCCAGTTGAACGTCTAAAAACCGGTACTGTAATTGAGCATACGGCTCATCCGCAATCTGACTTGCATATGCATTTGGCTCCCTCACAGCCGTATTTACTCAATCGGGCAGGGTTGCAGACTTTTGATCCGAACTTACCTTTTTATGCCGTCGTCGGGATTGGTTTTCCACAGCGTTTCTATCAGACCTTGGAAAGCCTGGGTATTCAGCAATTCCAGTGCCATGAATTTCCGGATCATCATGACTATGAAATTGAAGATCTGCAGTTTGAAGATAATTATCCGATCATTACCACTGAGAAAGATGCAGTAAAGATTATGACTTTACTCAAACAGAATCCGGAATTTAATCGTGATATCTGGGTGGTGCCTGTTGAGGCAATATTATCGCCAGCCTGTTATGCGATCTTGCAGCAACAACTTGGTGAATACGGTATTTCTATTTCTTAAGGTTTATTCATTATGAAACACATTGTCATTCCTGCACGCTTTGCCAGCTCACGTCTGCCGGGTAAACCTTTATTAGAGATTCATGGTCGTCCAATGATTCTGCGTGTGGTTGATCAGGCGCGTAAAGTAAAAGGTTTTGATGATCTATGTGTAGCGACAGATGATGAACGTGTTGCAGCCGTATGTCGTGCTGAAGGTGTGGATGTTGTCATTACTTCACCTGATCATCCATCGGGAACCGACCGCCTAAGTGAAGTAGCAAAAATTAAAGGTTGGGCAAGTGATGATATTATCGTTAATGTCCAAGGCGATGAGCCGTTATTACCTGCGCAACTGGTTCAGCAGGTGGCTCAGCTACTGGTCGATCAGCCAGAATCGTCTATGTCGACACTTTGTGAGTCGATTCATCAGCTTGAAGAATTTCAGCGTGACAGTATCGTGAAAGTGGTGATGTCAAAGCACAATCAGGCGCTGTATTTTAGCCGTGCAACGATTCCTTATGATCGTGATGGAGCAAAACAAGCTGAGCAGAAACTGCATGATCAGGCCTATCGTCATTTGGGGCTGTATGCTTATCGGGTGAAGTTGCTTCAGGAATATGTAACCTGGGAAATGGGCGTTCTGGAAAAGCTGGAATCTTTAGAACAGTTGCGTGTGCTGGAAAATGGTCACCGTATTGCCATCTCTGTTGCTGAAGTGAGTTTGCCCCCTGGTGTAGATACCCAGCAGGATCTGGATCGTCTGAACCAGCTTGATCCATCTGTATTCGCCTAATTTGAGAATTTAGCATGCCGCTTGATGCCACCGCACAAATTTATCCTTGGCAACAACAAGTCTGGGATACGCTTACTGGGCGTTTTCCCCAGCTTGGGCATGGACTACTGTTTTATGGCAAAAAGGGTTGTGGTAAGGAAGCTTTTACCCAGCAATTTCTAGCATGGGTATTATGTCAAAATCGTCATATGCGCAATTTGCCATGTGGTGAATGTGGCAGTTGTCAGTGGCTTAAAGCAGATACTCATCCCAATTATGTTTATATCAGTACCGATGAAGAAAACAAAAAACAGAATGCCAAAATCAAGATTGAAAAGATCCGGGATTTATTGCCATTTGTGCAGCAAACTGTTGATGGTTGGCGTGTTATTGTCATAGAGCCTGCTGAAGCACTGAATATTGCCTCTTCCAATGCTTTGCTGAAAACCCTGGAAGAGCCGGGTGAAAATATTGTCATTATTCTGCTGGCTGATCATTACTTAAAATTACCCGCGACAATTCGTAGCCGTTTACAGCATTTTGCTTTGGATCGCATTACATCAGATCAGGCCACAAATTATTTAAACGAATATTTACCAGATGCAGGATCTTCCCAACAACAATTATTAATGAATCTGGCCAATCAGATGCCGTTACAGGCGATTGAAGTGGCTCAGAGTGCCTGGATGCCGATGCGTCAGGATTTTTTGCAAGACTGGAAAAAACTGGTTATAGAAAAAAATATGCCGATCGCAATTGCGACGCGATGGAACAAAAGCCTGAACTTTAGTGATTTTGGGCAGATGTTTGAATACTTGTTGTCGGATTTGATTTGTGTCAAGCTAAATCAAGCCGTTAAAAACATCGATTTGGAATTTGATGTATTGGCTCAACAATATTCATTAGAACAGCTTTTTGATATTTATGGGGAATTTCAGCAGTCCAAGCAGTATCTGGAACAGAATGTACAAAGCAATCTGGTTCTGGATCAGCTCTGTATTCGACTGATGAATCTTTAACGAACAAGGAGAAGAATATGCAATCACGTATGGGGGGGATTATTCAGGCCAATATTCCTGATATTGAAACTCTATTTGCCAGTTATATGCCATTTGTTGCAGGCGGTGGTCTTTTTATTCCTTCCAATCAGACAGTAAAGCTCGGGGATGAAGTTTTCGTTCTGACTACTTTACCTGAACAATCACAAAAAATTCCTTTAACCGGTAAAGTCATCTGGGTATCACAAAAACAAAATGGCATTAAACCACAAGGTTTTGGCATCCAGTTAAGCGGTGATAAAGGCATTTTCTTTAAAAATGAGGCCGAACGACTGACTACGGGGCTTAAATCTGCAGGGCGTAGAAGCTACACTATGTAATTCTCCCTGCTGAAAAGGACTACACCGTGTTTGTAGATACGCATTGTCATTTAACTTTACTCGACTTAACGCCTTACAGCGGTGATCTGGATCTGGCATTGGCACAGGCACGTGAAGCAGGTGTTTCCAAGTTTATGAGTATTTCGGTAGATCTTGATGATCATATCGAACTGGCCAAGATTGCGGCACGACATGCTGATGTAGGCTACACCGTGGGTGTGCATCCTTGTGAAGATGCTGCAACCATGGCGCGCGCAACTACGGATTATCTGGTTGAGCTGGCACAGCCAGAAAAAGTTTGGGCTTTAGGTGAAACAGGTCTGGATTATTTCCATAGCACTGATTTTATCCAAGAACAGAAAGAATGTTTTGCACGCCACATCCATGCTTCTCAAGTCGTGAAAAAACCGGTGGTGGTCCACACCCGTTCAGCCAAGCATGACACAGTAGATATCATTCGCGCTGAAAAATCTACACATGGCATCTTACACTGTTTTACCGAAGACTGGGAAACAGCCAAAGCAGTTCTTGACTGTGGTTATTATGTCTCTTTTTCAGGCATTGTTTCTTTCAAAAATGCGCAGGATTTACGTGATGTGGCGAAGCAGGTTCCACTGGATCGCGTGTTGATAGAGACAGATAGTCCTTATCTGGCACCCGTGCCTTATCGGGGTAAATCAAATGAACCGAAATACGTTCCATTTGTAGCCAAAGCCTTATGTGATGTATATGATAAGAGCTTGGAAGAAATGGCTGCAATCACAATGCAGAATTTTGAAAATCTTCTAAGTTTTAAGTAATACGAATTAAATAAGAGCAGAAGAGAGTTATAGGGTGAAGATGGATCGTCAGGCTCAGTTTCGAGCAAGAGAAACCTTGATTTTTCAAGTGGCAGAACAGCTGCTACTTGAAAATGGTGAAGCCGGTATGACGCTAGATGCGTTGGCTGCAGAACTGGATTTGGCTAAAGGCACACTCTATAAACATTTCCAAAGCAAAGATGAGCTGTACATGCTGCTCATTATCCGTAATGAACGTATGCTGCTGGAAATGATCCAGGATGCGGAAAAGGCTTTTCCAGAACATTTGGCTTTCTTCATGTTGCATCATCTGCATCATCCGGAGCGTACGGTACTGTTTCATCAGATTGAGGAGCGCTTATCGACGACTGGGGTGGGTATTCAGCAATTATTTACTGAGCTTTACCAGATCCGGAAACAGCGTTTACGTCTGATTATTCGCATGACAGAAAGCTATCTGGAATCAATTCAAAGCAGTATGCCAGTACGTGATTATCTTGCTTCGATCTGGTCGCTAACTCATGGTGCAGCTGCAATCCTGAACTCCAGTTTCTATCAGCGTTACCTTGGTTCTCGTGATACTTTACGTGTGGCCTATATCGACCAGGCTCTGGCTTTACCCAAAAAAATTAATTCGGTTGAGCAGTTTGCTTAAAGGCATTCCATGAAAATCCAGTCTCTATCATCAAATCGTGGTTTTACACTCATTGAATTGATGGTGGTGATTGTCATTATGGGAATTCTGGCATCTCTGGTGATGCTGAATATAGGTGGGGTAGATCAGCGTAAAGCGATGCAGGCACGTGAAGTGTTTATGCTGGATTCACAACGCATTTTACGTGAAGCGAATGATCAGGCGCGGGTGCTCGCCTTGCAGACCCAGCCGGCAACGGATGTCAGCCCATTTCAGTACACTGTGGTGGAATATCAAAAAAATTCTGCCAATACTGATTTTAGCTTAAGTAGCACATCACAGAAATGGATTCACTATACTGAATTTAAGACCCAAGCTTTGCCAGATAAAGTATCTTTGCAGATTCAGCTCTTGGACCAGCGTTATGAAAATGCACAAAACCGGGATTTGACCATGCAGGATGCGCCAAAATTGATTTGGCTCGGCAATGGGGAAGTGAAGCCGGTACGGATTCAGTTTTATCTTGATAATAATGAAGTCGGCTCTGCGATTGAAATCGACCACCTGGGTAAAATCAATGAAATTTAAATATTTCAAGCAAAGTGCTGGAGCTGATGCAATCAAGTCATTTAAGACGAGTACTGATCGATTTCATTATGTGTACCTCGAGCATAGCTCTTTATCTTACACAGCGGTGAAGCAGCATTACACTCATCGCAGTTCCTCAAGCACAGCTTTTGGACTTTCTTGTGCGACAATGCCGCTCAAGTCGAGTATTGCTCGATTTAATCGTATGCACTCCGAACAGAGTTCGTCATCTTGCGCTCGAACGAAACGTTGTTTTGTTTATCGCTGCTCCTCAAGCATAGCTTTCGGACTTTCTTGCGCGACGATGCCGCTCAGGTCGAGTGTTACTCGACTTAATCGTGCCTCAGGTTTTACTTTGCTGGAAGTCATGGTCGCACTGGCAATCTTTGCTACCGCAGCCATGGCACTGACTAAAGTGGCAATGCAATATACCCAGTCGACTTCCCATGCCATCTTACGCACCAAAGCTCAGTTTGTTGCTTTAAATGAAGCAGCACAAATGGAAGTCAATCAGGAATGGCTAACAGGAACTTCATCCCGGCAGATTACCCAGCAGGGTGAGTCCTGGCAGATTGATAAGAAATCTGAACCAACTATTAGCCCAAATGTACAGCGTGTTGATATTCAGGTCGGTATTGTCGATGCTGATACTGGGCAACTGGAATCTGGTGTCAGTAGTCTGGTGTTTTTTAATCATCGGGTGAATCAGATACAATGAAAAAAAATGGATTTACCCTGGTTGAGCTGCTGGTTGCGATTGCGATCTTTGCCGTATTGTCTGCATTAGGATGGCAGGTCTTTGATCATATCCGGGTCACGCGCGATCAAAATACCCTTCATGAACAAAAGTTAAATCAATTACAGCAGGGCTATCAGCAGATTCTGCGTGATATGGTGCAAACAGTACCCTTAACCGCAAATGTAAATGGTGATATTCAGCCAGCTTTAGTATTGCAAGATGGTCGTTTTAATTTTAGTAAGACTGGTGTTACGGATCCACTGGAACAAGGCATTGCACCGGATGAGCGGGTAGAATATCAATATCGGGCGGATGAGCAAAAAGTCTATCGGCTTAAATTCAGGAACCTGAACCAGACCGGACGCGATCAACCGGAATCGAGCATATTGCTGAGCGATGTAGAACAGTTTCAAATTACTGCACTGAATCCAAATGAAATCACACAATGGCCGGAAAGTGGACTGGATTTAAATCGTACTGAAAACAAGCAGCTTTTACCGAAAGGCATCAAGATCAATCTGATTGTACAGGGTGTGCAATATGAATGGTTGTTCAGTCTGCTGAACACAGATTATCTGTCAAATAATACCAATAATATAGGCAGCTCATAGGATCGAAGTATGAAGCAGCAACAGGGCATCGCATTAATAACCATTCTGGTGATGGTTGCACTGGCAACCATCCTGGCGGCAACGATTGCCAAACGTCAGGCTGCGACTGCGGAAAGTACAGCTTATCTGATGCGCCAGAATCAGTCCTTGATGTATGCCAAAAGTGCTGAAGCCTTCTTTTCCGAATTGCTTGTAAATGACGCTGAAAATGCCGCTGATATTGATCATCTGAACGAAACCTGGGCACAACAGATGCCTCCTTTTCCTGTGGATGATGGCTATATTGCTGGCAGGCTAGAGGATGAGTCGGGCAAGTTTAATCTGAACAGTCTGGTGGCTGAAGATGGAACCGTAAATGAACCGGCGAAAAAATGGTTTGAACTGATTTTGAAACGGGTTGGATTACCGGAACAATTAAGTGAAGCAGTGATTGACTGGCAGGATCAAGATGAACTGCCAATTGGTGCTATGGGAGCAGAATCCATTCATTATCAAGGTTTGCCAAATGCTGCATTGCCACCCAATGCCAATTTTCATAGTATAGAACAACTCAAGCTGGTACGAGGTTTTGAAGAGAGCCGCTATAAACTGCTGCTAAAATACGTAACGGCAGCCCCGCTAAAGGATACGCAAGTGAATATCAATACGGCACCAGCGGCTTTGCTGGCAAGTCTGGATGACAAGCTGGATGTGAATGCTGTGCAACAAGCTTTGGATCTTAAATTTGGTAAACAGGAGCACTTTGCTAATGTATCTGAACTTTGGCAAGTTGCTCCTTTTGATCAGATAGCTGCTGAAAATCGTAACCAGTTTGCCACATTATTGGGCGTAAAG
The DNA here is from genome assembly GCF_052044895.1 of Acinetobacter sp. 22323. Lineage (NCBI taxonomy): Bacteria > Pseudomonadati > Pseudomonadota > Gammaproteobacteria > Moraxellales > Moraxellaceae > Acinetobacter > Acinetobacter sp. 22323. Next base: position 206,567 of record NZ_JBQEOL010000001.1, read on the forward strand.
TCCCAGTTCTTTAAAGCACGGATTGAAGTGATGCTGAGTGAACGTAAGCGTCAGTTTAGCAGTGATCTGATACGGCAAGATAAGCAAGTCTATGTCTCGTATCGCAGTATGGCGCCATTTTAAATTATCTTCATACTTCAGCCAGAGTGCGTAGAAGCTGTATATGATCCGTTTTGTCTATTAACGTGAACTGCAAAATTAATCCTCCTTCTTCTAGTTTTGCTTTATAATTGTAGTGAATTCACCTATTTTTTGACGACATTACGGCACATGTTAATTCGTAAGCTATTTAAGTTTGAAAATGCTCATATCGTGCGAAATTGCACATCGGATCGCTGTAAGCGTTCGATCCATGGTCATAGTTATAAAGTAGAATTATTACTGAAAGCCTCTAAGCTCGATCATGGTCAGATGGTATATGACTTTGGCTTGCTAAAAGGTGTCATCAAGGACTTTTTTGATTCATTCGATCATGCTATCTGCTTTTGGCAGGACGATAATCCCGAATACATTCAGGCCTGCAAGAATTTTAGTGCACGTTGGGTGTCATTGCCAGTATCGCCGTCTGCTGAACAGTTCTCGCGTATTTTCTTCTTTTTAGCGCAGCAAGTGCTGGCTTCAACCATTACCCAGAATGGTGAAGGAGATGTCGAGGTGTATTCCGTGATTGTGCATGAAACCGATACCGGTTACGCGCAAAGCTTTTTGGAAGATATCGAAAATGAGCAAATGGGGCTACTTAACCTGGATCAGATTGAATTTTCTGAACAGGTACAAGCTGAATGGACTGATCCTGATATGTTCAGCAAGTTGAAACAGGGGATTCCATTCCACAATCCAACCGTAGACTTACAGGTAAAAGTTTAAGCTGTTTCAGTTTTAAACTGCATGACATCAATTTAGGATGAAAAAATGTCTTTATTAACTGAACAGCAAATTGCAAAACTGAATAAAGTCCAGCTGGATGAAAGCTGGAAATATAGCCTGAGTGATTTTTTACTCGGTGCAAAAATGGATGCACTTAAAAATTTTCTGATTGAAGAAAAAAAAGCAGATAAAGTTATTTATCCACCGAATCATCTGATTTTTAATGCGCTAAATACGACACCGCTGGATCAGGTGAAAGTGGTGATTTTAGGGCAAGATCCTTATCATGGTCCAAATCAAGCACATGGCTTGAGTTTCTCGGTGCAAAAAGGGGTTGCATTGCCTCCATCTTTGCGTAATATTTTTCATGAGTTGCACTCGGATCTGGGCGTGCCTATTCCTAAACATGGCAACTTGACCCATTGGGCAGAGCAAGGTGTATTGCTCCTGAATGCAGTATTAACCGTAGAAGCGGGCCAGCCGACTTCACATCAAAAACGTGGCTGGGAAGAATTTACTGATCACGTGATTGATGTCATTAATGAACAACGTGAAAATGTAGTCTTTATTCTTTGGGGTGCTTACGCGCAGCGTAAAGGACAACGCATTGACCAGAATAAACACCTTGTACTTAAAGCCGCACACCCGTCGCCGTTGTCGGCAAACCGTGGCGGATTCTTTGGTTGTAAGGTATTTTCCAAAGCAAACAATTATCTTAAACAACATGGCATTGAGCCTATAGATTGGCAGCTGGACGCATGACATATTCTCCTGTATCAAAACAATATCACTCGGATCTGATTGTCGAAGAAGCCCAAAATGGATGGCGCATCGTTCGATTAAATCGTCCGAAATCACTACATGCACTGGATGAAACCATTGCATCGGCCTTGCTTGAGGTTTTTGAAGATTTTCATCACGATGACAATGTAAAAGCAATCTGGTTCGATTCGACTACCCCTAAAGCATTCTGTGCAGGTGGGGATGTACGTAAATTGCGTCAGTTAGTCATTAATGACGAAGTTGCAACTGCGAACAAATTCTTTGAGCAGGAATATGCTTTAGATCTGTTGCTACATAACTATGCCAAACCAGTGCTGGTATGGGGTGAAGGTTATGTGATGGGTGGTGGTCTAGGTTTATTTATGGCGGCACCGTTCCGTCTGGTAACGCCATATTCCCGTCTGGCCATGCCTGAAATCAATATCGGTCTGTATCCAGATGTTGGTGCAACGCGTTTCCTAGCAGACCGTGGTGCGATTGGTTTATTTACCGGTTTAACTGGTTCAATCATGACTGCGGCTGGTGCTTATGGTATTGGCTGGGCAACCCATATCTGCGATATGCAGCGCGATGCCGTTCTGCACAAAATGGTCAATGTTGACTGGGATCATTATCCGGCGGGAGATTTCCGCGCTATTGATGATACGTTAAACAGTATGCATCGTCCTGTAGGGCCTGGACCATTGCAAAATTCACTTGATGTTATTCATAGTGTCTGCCGTGGCGTTAATTTTGAACATGATTATGAAGCTATTGTTGGTTTAAGGGATGCGCGCAGCGACTGGCTGCGTCAAGCCAGTGAAAATCTTCAAAAAGGCTCTCCAGCAACTGCTGCTTTAACTTGGCTATTATGGCAATGGGGTAAACAGGTACATTCCTGGAATGAAGTTTTTGAGCTGGAAATCCAGATTTCTGACTGGAAAATTCGTCATCCGGACTTTGTCGAAGGTGTGCGTGCACGTCTGGTCGATAAGGACCTATCTCCGGAATGGGAGAAAGGTGCTGACCTGAGTCTGAAAGGTATCTTTGGCAATAATCCGCCAGTTACTCAAATTGACAGCTGGAATGCGCTATTAAGACAGTATGGTGTCATTAGCTGATTCATGACTGAATATATTAAAACCGATGCAGAATGGATGCAGTTTGCCTACGAGCAGGCTGCATTAGCGGCAGCGCAGGGAGAAATTCCTGTGGGTGCAATTATTGTCAGTAATAACCAGATTATTGGTCAAGGCTTCAATTCTCCAATTTCATTGAATGACCCTACCGCACATGCAGAGATTGTGGCCATTCGTGAAGCCTGTCAAGCTATTCAAAACTACCGTCTACCTGATGATGCAGTTCTCTACGTGACTTTGGAGCCTTGCACCATGTGTGTAGGGGCACTGGTACATTCACGGATTTCCCGCGTGGTTTTTGGTACCACAGAGCCGAAAGCAGGCTCACTGATCAGTGCACGTAAGCTCTTTGAAACTGGCTACTACAATCATGTTTTTGAGTTTGAATCGGGATGCTTGCAAGCTCAGTGTGCCGGGCAGCTCAGCGATTTCTTTAGAATGCGCCGGGAACAGAAAAGACAATTAAAGTTACAAGAAAGGCAAATGAATGCTCAGAATCAGGCCTGAATTCTGTTTAATATTAACCCTTAAAAATAACAACCCCAACCAGGACTTATGATGAACGCCATACAAGTAAAAAAAGAATTTCCTGCACCTTTAGCGCAGGTGTTTGACCTGTTGTCTAAACACGCAACTTATAATGTAGCCTTTGCCCCGATTCAGGTGGAACGTATCAAGGATTCTGCGGATCCTGAACGTCCTGATGGTCTGGGGTCAATTCGTAGCCTGGGCATTGGGCCGATCAAACCGTTAAAGGAACAGATCACACTGCTTGAGCCGAATTCGCGGATTGAATATAAAATTATTAAAAATCCGCTGGTGAAACATCACTTGGGTATTATTGAGTTTGAAGCAGTTTCAGATGATAAAACGCTGGTGACCTATACTATTGAATTACAGACTCGTGCACCCTTTGTCAGCAAATTAATCCTTGCACAGCTAAAAGCAGGGATTAAACTAGGCTTCGCGAAACTCGCAAAATCTGTTTAAACAACAATGGAAAAGCAATGACAGTTCAAATTATTACCATTGATGGACCAAGTGGTTCGGGCAAGGGGACACTCGCTGCGAAAATTGCAGCACATTACGGTTTCCATCTGTTAGATTCAGGTGCGTTATATCGCCTGCTTGGATTGTCATTGCAGCAGCAGGATTTGCTGGACTCATTAGATAATGAACTGGAAAAATGCGTACACATTGCTACAAATTTAGACATCCAGTTTACAAGTACTGCAACCGGAATACAGGTATGGTTAGAAGGTGAGGATGTGACCCATACTATCCGTACTGAACGTGTTGGTGAGTTTGCCTCAAAAGTTGCCGCAATTCCTGAACTTAGAGCTGCTTTAGTGGGTCGTCAGCATGCTTTTGCACAAGAACCAGGTCTGGTGGCAGATGGTCGTGACATGGCAACCAGTATCTTTCCGAATGCCCAAGCCAAGATATATTTGACCGCATCGGCTGAATCACGTGCGAACAGACGAGTAAAGCAGTTGCAGGGCATGGGGCTGGATGCTAAAATAAGCGACATTTTAGCTAATATACAGGCTCGAGATAAAAGAGATATGGAACGCACGGTCGCTCCGCTCAAGCCGGCAACAGATGCTTATATCATCGACAGCTCAGAACTGGGTATCGATGAAGTATTTAATCTGATGACCGCTTATATCGACAGCCAGTTAGCTCATTAACCGAATTATCAAATTCAGCAGACGCATAGCTCGATCAGTTTTATATGGGACTATGTAGACGCTTAACTAAACCGGCCTTGTCTGATCCAAGACCGCTGACTTTATCGGAAATATCATGACCGAATCTTTTGCAGCCCTCTTTGAAGAAAGCGAATTAAACCTCAACGTTGAAAAGGGTGCAGTCATCCAAGGCGTTGTAGTAAGCATCGACTCTGACTGGGTAACTGTTGACACTGGCCTTAAATCTGAAGGCGTTGTTGACCGTGCTGAGTTCTTAAATGAACAACGCGAACTTGAAGTTCAAGTTGGCGACACTGTAGACGTAGTTGTTGAAGCACTTGACAACGGTATGGGTCAAACTGTTCTTTCTCGCGAAAAAGCTAAACGCGCTGAGACTTGGACTAAACTTGAAAAAATCTTTGAAGACGGCGAAATCGTTACTGGTGTTATCTCTGGTAAAGTTAAAGGCGGTTTCACTGTTGACATCGGTCCAGTACGTGCGTTCCTTCCTGGTTCTTTAGTTGATACTCGTCCTATTCGTGATACGACTCACTTAGAAGGCAAAGAGTTAGAATTCAAAGTAATCAAGCTTGACGCTAAACGTAACAACGTTGTTGTTTCACGTCGTGCTGTTATGGAAGCTGAATCTTCAGCTGACCGTGAAGCGCTTCTTGCTCAGCTTGAAGAAGGTCAAACAGTTACTGGTACGATTAAGAACCTTACTGACTACGGCGCGTTCGTTGACCTTGGCGGTATCGACGGTCTTCTTCACATCACTGACATGGCTTGGAAACGTATCAAGCACCCATCAGAAGTTGTTGAAGTTGGTCAAGAAGTTACTGTTAAAGTACTTAAATTCGACCGCGAACGTAACCGCGTATCTTTAGGCCTTAAACAATTAGGCGAAGATCCATGGTTAGCGATCATGAGCCGTTACCCTAAAGGTTCTATCGTTAAAGCTCGCGTAACTAACCTAACTGACTACGGCTGTTTCGCAGAAATCGCTGAAGGCGTTGAAGGTCTAGTACACGTGTCTGAAATGGACCACACTAACAAAAACATCCACCCATCTAAAGTAGTTCAGATCGGTGACGAAGTTGACGTTATGGTTCTTGAAGTAGACGAAGAGCGTCGTCGTATTTCTCTTGGTATCAAACAAACTCGTGCTAACCCATGGGAAGAGTTTGCTAAGAACCACGACAAAGGCGAGAAAGTATCTGGTACGATCAAGTCTATCACTGACTTCGGTATCTTCATCGGTTTACCAGGCGGTATCGATGGTCTAGTTCACTTGTCTGACATCTCTTGGAACGAACAAGGCGAAGAAGCGATTCGTCGTTACAAGAAAGGTGACACAGTTGAAGCGGTTATCTTGTCTGTAGATGCTGAAGGCAACCGTATCAGCCTTGGTATCAAACAATTGAACAGCGATCCATTCAACGATTTCTTAGCTGCTAACGAACGCGGTGCGCTTGTTAAAGGTACTGTAACTGCTGTTGACGCTAAAGGCGCTACAGTTAAGTTAGCTGACGAAGTTGAAGCGACTCTTAAAGCATCTGAAATCAACCGCGACCGCGTTGAAGATGCAACTAAGTTCCTTGAAGTTGGTCAAGAAGTTGAAGCTAAGATCATCAATGTAGATCGTAAATCTCGCTCTATCAATTTGTCTATCAAAGCGAAAGACGAAGCTGAAGAGAAAGAAGCTGTTGCTAACTTGAAAACAGCTGCTGCTGGTCAAGAAAATGGTCCTAAGACTATTGGTGACCTGATCAAGGCGCAAATGAGCAACTAAGTAAGCACAGGAAATGTATTGTTAATGTAAGTTAACTAATATTTTCTGAACGATTACTGTAAACGGTAGCGTAGTATTTAATTATTGCGCTACCGTTTTGTATTTAAACAGGTTATTATCGCCATAGAGAGTCCAAGTAGCTTGATAATTAAAGAGGTCGCAGATGACTACTGAAGCACTTAATAAGTCTGATTTAATAGAGCGTATTTCCCTAAAGAACCCGCATTTAGCTGAGCCTTTAGTTGAAGAAGCTGTGAAGATCATGATCGATCAAATGATCGAAGCATTATCGACAGACAACCGTATTGAGATTCGTGGGTTTGGCAGCTTCGCATTGCATCATCGAGAGCCACGTATTGGCCGAAACCCGAAAACCGGTAAGTCTGTTGAAGTCGCAGCAAAAGCAGTTCCACACTTCAAACCAGGTAAGGCACTACGTGATGCTGTAAACGAATCAGCAAACAAATAATTCAAGGGGCGTGTTATGCGTTACGTACTCGTCGTTTTATTACTCGTTGTATTTGGGTATTCACTGGCACTGGTATTGCAAAATGGAACTGAACTATCTGTAGACCTGTTATTTACTCAGGTTCCTGCAATGCGTTTAGGCCTGTTATTGTTGTTGACACTGTCATTGGGTGTCATTCTTGGCCTACTGCTGGGTGTACAGGTATTTAAAGTTTTCCAAAACAGCTGGGAAATTAAGCGACTGCGTAAAGACATAGACCATCTTCGTAAAGAGCAGCTGAATACAGCGAAACTGATGGCAGCAGAAGCAGCTGCTCATTCACGCCATGAAAAGACAGTTGTTGATATCCATCCTCAGGATCGACCTTCGACACCTTTATAAGGATGTGATGTCATAACTTTGACTATTTAAACTTCTCCTGATTATATTTAAAGCACTCTGAGTCTTGCTCAGGGTGCTTTTTTATGCCTTTAAGTTTTATAAACCCATTGAAAATAAAATTAATTAAAAAAATTGTTTTACAAATAAGAGATTTAAATTGAATTAGGAAACGGTTTTCATAATTTATATATTTGTTCATACAGCTGAAATCCGTATAATGCCTTAATTTTGTCAATTTGAAGGGTCTTGTTATGAGTATTATCGTTGCCTTGGATGCAAAAAGCCAATATGACGCATTAACGATTGCCGAGCAATTAGACCCTGAGCTTTGCCGTGTAAAAGTTGGTAAAGAGTTATTTACCCATGAAGGCCCATCAGTCGTCAAAGCACTGCAAGATAAAGGTTTTGAAGTTTTCCTTGATTTGAAATTTCACGATATTCCAAATACTACTGCGCAGGCAGTATGTGCAGCCGCAGACCTGGGTATATGGATGGTGAATGTACATGCTTCTGGCGGTCGTAAAATGATGGAAACCTGTGTCGAGCGTCTTAAAGCTGGGAATTATAATACTCAACTGATCGCGGTAACGGTATTAACTTCAATGGGTCGTGAAGATTTAAAAGATATTGGTCTGGATATTGAACCCTTTGAGCATGTGAAACGTCTTGCTACTTTGACCAAAGACAGTGGTCTAGATGGTGTGGTGTGTTCAGCACAAGAAGCAAAAATGCTACGTGAAACTTTAGGACAAGATTTTGCTTTGGTAACGCCGGGGATCCGTCCGGAAGGCTCAAATGCAGACGACCAAAAGCGTATTGTGACACCGAAACAAGCAATGTTGGATGGTTCCACACATTTAGTGATTGGTCGTCCGATTACCAAATCTGAAAATATGCGTCAGACTTTAAAAGATATTCTGGCAACCTTGTAATTCTATCAATCCGATAAAAAGCCTTTCAAACGAAAGGCTTTTTTTATACATTGAAAAAACAGTATAAAAATAAAAAAGGAATTTACAGTGAAAACGCGAGAACAAAAATTACTGGAACAAAATCATGAATTGGAAAAAATAGCAGATCAGCTTGAACGGCAAACACTTCAGAAACAGTATAACTCTGCGAGTTCATGGAATTGGATGGCACGTCTTGATGGCGTTGATATTGTAGAGCTGGCTTCAGAGATGGTTGATACAGTGGAAGAGCTATTAGGAGATTAACTTAAGTATTTGAAAATGATTCTTCAATATTTTCCCTCACCTTTGCGAACTCAAAATATATTTTGAGGCTCCTCATTTCCCAAGGGGGCTTCTTCTATTATTTTAAAAGCTTCACTTCTCTCCCTTTGGGAGAGATTTAAAGAGAGCTAATGCATTAGATGGCTGCTAAAACACTGACCGTCATCGGTGCCAATACCGACAAAATAAAACCGCTTAACATGGCATGCGGAATAAAATCATTCCCACAGGCCTGTTTTACCATCGGTAAGGTGACATCCATAGATGTTGCACCTGCAGCTGCAATTGCGGCACGTGGATAGCGCCAGCCAAGACAATACATCAGTAAAATTGCAAAGATTTCCCGAAACAGATCATTCATCAGTGCAATACTGCCCAATTCAGCATTTCTGAGTTCAGTTATCACAATACCGCTCATCGAGTAGAAGCCATAACCTTGCGATAGCATAATCAGGTCTTGAAGTCTGATATCAGATTGCCATGTCGCATAGAGCAGTACACTCAGTAGTGAACCGAGAATACAACCGAGTGGTACCAGCAGAATTTTCCAGTTTAGCCATGAGCGGTCGAGTGGGGAATAGGCAAGATCGAGTCCGATCAGGAACATAAATACCAGCAGTAAATGCCAGGTACTGATTTGTGCCTGAATATTTAAGCTACCTAAACCCGCATGCAGCAAATAACCTATGCCGAGCGCAATAAAGGCATAACTGATATTGATGAGTGATTTAATTACCAGTTGTGTAGAAACCCGTCCTGAGGAAGGTTGATAGCCTGCCCACTTAAACAGTAGATAACAACAGGTAAAGGCACCCAGTGAAGTGATTGCTGCAATACTGAGAGAGGTACTCAGAATTTGATAAGGGTGCTTTAGTTCGTCGAGAAGTTGTGAAAACTCAAAAGCTATCGCGATCAGTAGCACATAACTAAAATAGGGTAGAACGGCAAAAGATACTTTAACAACAGTTTGAGGTAACTTTCTGGCACACAAAAAGCCGATCGCCAGACAGAACAGTAATTGGAAGATAAGCCAAAAGGATTGCATAATCGGGAAAAATAAAAATTTTCTATATTATGCCATCCCTTTAACGAATATGTTGTTGCTTTAACTGGCTTTACTCAGTAAGTGGTAATCTGATGGATTAGCCCACTTGGTTTTCAGCCAGTATTTCCAGGTGTAGGTGGGCCATAAGGCAAAATTTTTGCCGCCATCCTGTTGATACCAGCTCACGCAGCCCGATTGCCAGACAGTATTCTCCATCATGTGTTGTACCTGTGCGTTAAACTGCTCATGTACTTCATCTTTGACCAAGATTGCCTCAGTATGCGATCGTTCAACCATCTGGATTAACTGCAGGATATATTCTACTTGTGACTCGATCATAAACAGTACCGAGTTATGCGCCAGCACAGTATTTGGACCAAGCAGTTGGAACAAATTCGGAAAACTCTTGATACAGATACCATAATAGCTTTCCGCACCATCTTTCCAGACCTCATTGAGCTTGATGCCATTTAGACCAGTGCATTCAAAGTTTTTCAGATAAATACGCGGATCAGTAATAAAACCTGTGCCATAAATCAGGCAGTCAATCGGCCGTTTTTTACCATCTGCAGTAATAATGCTGTCTTCTGTCAGTTCCCGAATTGTGTCAGTGACCAGTTCGACATTAGGTCGATTAAAGGTGGGGAAATATTTATTGGAAACCAGAATCCGTTTACAACCCATGATGTAATCTGGGATTAACTTTTGTGCAACTTCCTTATCTTTGACCTGATAGCGGATATAAGCTTCAGCCAGTTTCTGTGTATATTTCATCACGGTCGGTTTTACGATGGGGACGACACGAGATTCATTCGACCAGTACAGACGAATACGATGTAATTTACGAAACCAGTCAAAGCGTGTAAAAAGCTTCTTTTCAAAATCATGATACAGCCGCTCATCACGTGGAATCACCCATGCTGCGGTTCGTTGCATCACATAGAGCTGTTTGCATTGTGGAGCGATTTCTGGAATGTACTGAATGGCACTGCCACCTGTTCCAATCGAAGCGACATTTTTACCAGTGAGGTCATAGCTGTGATCCCATTGAGAGGAGTGAAAGATTTTACCTTTAAATTTTTCGATTCCGCTAATCTTCGGAATTTGCGGTACATGCAAAGGGCCGGATGCAAAAATGACATATTGTGCTTCCAGCTGTTCATCTTTATTTAAAGTTAATGCCCAGCGACAACGCTTTTCATCATAATGTGCAGCTTTAACTTCGGTATTTAGACGGGTAAATGCAGGAACATTGAATTCTTTGACCAGTTGTTGAATATAGGCAAAGATTTCCGGCGCTTCCGCATATCTTTTTGACCAGTCAGCTTTCGGTGCATAAGATAGAGAATACATGTGAGATTGCACATCACAGGCTGCACCTGGATACTGATTTTCACGCCAAGTACCGCCAAAATCATTGGACTTTTCAAGAATTATAAAGTCTGTAATTCCTTGTTGTTGCAAACGAATGGCCATTGCAATTCCGCCAAAACCTGCACCAATAATAGCAATTTTGGTTGTGTTATTTTTCTTTGTAGTATTCATGCTGTGCAATCCGTGCATATTCAGATTTATTAGAATATTGTAAAGTTCTAAGATCAAACATGATTAATAAGACGACAAAATTGATCAAAACGGCAATAGAGAATTTGTAAAATTTATAGTAAAACAGGAACAATCCTATTAAATTCAAATCGCAATGAAGAGATCGATACTCAGTTTGATGTACTTGATTCAGGGGATGCGCAAGGCAGGCATTGCATTGGAGCATAAGCTGGACAATATCGGGCTGCGTATAGATGACCTTGATCCTACGTCGATCATTCATCCCAGTCTGGAATATGATGTACTCAAAGTTGTAGGTGAGGGAGTTGCACCAGAAAAAGGGATCTTGATCGGACAGCATTATGCACTGGCAGGATATGGCCCGCTGCTCATGCTACTGGTGACTAGTCCTACCGTGAGAGATGCACTAGTTCATGGTATCCGTTTTCAGCAGTTAACCCATCTGACTGGGGAAATGAGTTTCAAGCAGGCTGGGCATCGCATTGCACTTTGCTATTGTCCAAGTAATGTGCAGGACCAATTAGGTCAGCTGGTCGCGCAGGCTGAAATCTCTGGGACTTACAAGTTTATTCAGGACCTGTACAAGATGATGGGGCTTTCGGTGCCTGAAGTAAGGATTGAATTGCCATTTCCAAAGCCGGAAGAGTTAAAACAGTTACAGCTTTACCATGATTATTATGGGCATCAGGTACAGTTCAATACCGATCAGGCTGCTTTCTGGTTTGATGAAGCGGTGTTAAATGTCAAGATTCCTTCAGCAGATGAGATGACCTTCAAGCTGTATGAAAAGAAGTGTATTGCTGAACTGGAACGATTGCGTGAAGATGAAAAGACACCTTCATTAATCCAACGGGTGCAGGACTATCTGGAGCTGCAAAGTGGAGGAATGCCGACCATGGCAGAAACTGCGCAAGCCTTGAATATTCCGGAACGGACCTTACGGCACCAGCTACAGCAGCTGAATACCAGTTATAAGCAGATCCGTGAAGATATCATTAAGGATAAAGCCTTAAGAATGATTGAATATAAACAATATTCAATTGAAATGATTGCAGAACTGCTAGGATATTCTGAACCGGCGGCGTTTAATCACGCATTTAAACGCTGGTTTGGTCAGAGTCCGCGTCAATATGTAAAATAGCCTAAGTTTGCTAATGCCAAAGTGTTATGGCTTGAAGTTAAATCTTCGCTATAATTTTTTATGAATCTCAATAGTAATGAACCTTATGTCCGACTTAAATTCACATCAGCACAACGCCTTTAGCCCCTTATCTCCTGCAGAACGTTATGCACAGGCACTGTCTTCGGGTCAGTTCATGCCGGATGATGCACAAGCGATTGCAGTACATGAGCTAGACCGTGTCTGGGTGGAGTTAATTCAACGCTTTAAGGCTTCCAAGAAAGCATTCCGCCGTTTCCGCCGTCAAACCTCACCGAAAGGTGTGTATATGTGGGGTGGTGTAGGTCGTGGTAAAACCTGGCTGATGGATCAGTTCTACGATTCCATTCCATTTCGCCGTAAAATCCGCATGCATTTTCACCACTTTATGCAGCATGTGCATCGTGAGCTGAACAAATTATCCGGTCAACGTAACCCGCTAGATTTAGTGGCAGACCAGATTTATAAAGATGCCGTGGTCATCTGTTTTGATGAATTTTTCGTATCGAATGTAACCGATGCCATGATCCTTAGTGATCTGTTCCAGAAACTGTTTGAGCGCGGCATTACCTTGGTCGCGACCTCGAATATTGCCCCAGATGGCCTATATAAAAATGGCATCCACCGTGACCGTTTTATTCCGACCATTGAGCTGGTAAAAAAGAATTGTGTAATTCTAAATGTCGATGCAGGTGTGGATTATCGTTTGCGTGTACTCAAACAGGCACAGTTATTCAAGTTCCCGTTAACGCATGATAATAAAAACTGGATGGCACAGCGTTTTAGCGCACTGACCCAGACCCAGCAGCATTCCGATGAACCGATCATCATCAATAATCGTATTGTCGAAACTGTGGCACATACCGAAGATGTATTGTGGTGTGAATTCGCAGAACTCTGCCTGAAACCGCGTAGTCCGGCTGACTTTATTGAAATCGCCAATATCTATAATACTGTGCTGGTCAGCAATGTGCCGCACCTGACCGACTTCTTGAATGATGGTACACGCCGTTTCATTTACCTGGTAGATGAATTCTATGACCGTGGTGTGAAATTGTTACTCACTTCTGAAGACAATATCGTTGACATTTACCAAGGTGAAAAACTGGCTTTCGAGATTGAACGGACCCGTTCGCGTCTGCTGGAAATGCAATCAGATGAATACTTGCATTCGGAGCATCGCCAGATTGAGAAAATTGCCTCCAGCAATGCTGAATAAAGCTTCAAAAAGCGTCGGTTATCCGGCGCTTTTTTTATGCAAAATTACTGGGCAGTTTATCGACAATAAGCACATTTCATGGCTTAATCGTGCTTCAAGAATGACAATGTATATGGAAATGCGTGATTTTTGCGCGAAAATCTGAACTTAAGTCTAATTTCTACATTTCGAAAACTTTATACACTGTCATTAGGGTATTTAGTGAATTGATGACGAAACATTCCGATCAATATTAGCGGACATGAGGGTGACGCTAAATAAAATGATCATTATTTAGGAATGTGATAGTACTATTCAGCTAAATTTTAATCGTTATACTAGAATCTCTTGTATAAAAAGTAGCAATATCAGGAAAGACAATGACTGCACGTATTCAAAAAGGCAAGTTAGCGATTGCTAAAGAACTTTACGATTTTATCGAAAATGAAGCACTACCAGGTTCTGGTTTGGACAGCGAAACATACTGGAAGAACTTTGAACAAGTCGTTGTTGATCTTAGCCCTAAAAACAAAGCACTTTTGGCTAAGCGTGATGACATTCAGGCGAAAATCGATGAATGGCACCGCAATAACACATTTGAATTACAAGCTTACAAAGCTTTCTTGACTGAAATTGGCTACTTGCTACCAGAAGTAGAAGATTTTCAAATTACGACTGAAAACGTAGATGAAGAAATTGCACTATTGGCAGGCCCACAGTTAGTGGTACCTGTACGTAATGCACGTTACTGCTTAAATGCGGCAAACGCACGTTGGGGTTCTTTATACGATGCACTTTACGGTTTTGACGTAATCTCTGAAGAAGATGGCGCAGAAAAGGGTAAAGGCTATAATCCAAAACGTGGCGAAAAAGTTATCGCATTTGCGAAAAACTTCTTAGACGAAACTTTCCCATTGGCAAATGGTTCACATGCCGATGCAACCAAATATGCGGTTGAAGGAAATGCGCTTGTTGTAACGCTAAAAGATGGCTCTACAACAACTGTTGCAGATGCATCTAAATTCGTCGGTTATAACGGCGAAGCTGCTGCACCGACAGAAGTTGTACTTAAAAACAATGGTCTACATGCAATCATCCAAATTGATGCAGCAAGCGCAATTGGTCAAACTGATGCAGCTGGCGTAAAAGACGTAGTTCTTGAAGCTGCTGTAACGACAATCCAAGACTTGGAAGACTCAGTTGCAGCCGTTGATGCTGAAGAAAAAGTAGAAGGTTACCGTAACTGGTTAGGCTTGATGCGCGGTACGCTTGAAGAGTCAATTGAAAAGAACGGTAAGACAGTTACCCGTAAACTGAATGCTGACCGTACCTTCAAAAATCTTGAAGGCGGTGAGACTAAAGTTCACGGCCGTTCATTGATGTTACTTCGTAACGTAGGTCACTTGATGACTAACCCGGCGATCTTGGTAGATGGCGAAGAAATCTATGAAGGCATCATGGATGCATTGGTTACTCCGCTTCTTACGATTGCTGATATTCGTGGTGAAAACACGATCAAGAACTCACGCAAAGGTTCGATGTACATTGTGAAGCCAAAAATGCATGGTCCTGAAGAAGTGGCATTTGCAGTAGAACTGTTCGAGCGTGCTGAACAAGCGCTTGGCTTGCCTGCAAAAACCCTGAAAATCGGTATCATGGATGAAGAACGCCGTACTTCTGTTAACCTGAAAAACTGTATTGCTCAGGCCAAAGACCGCACGATCTTCATTAATACCGGTTTCATGGACCGTACTGGTGACGAAATCCATACCTTCATGGAAGCTGGTCCATTCGTTCGTAAAGGCGAAATCAAAGGTCAAAAATGGTTCCCGGCTTATGAAAACCGTAACGTAATGATCGGTTTGCAAACAGGTTTACGTGGTAAAGCACAGATTGGTAAAGGTATGTGGCCGAAACCGGATATGCTATTAGACATGTACAAAACCAAGACTGAGCATCCAGAAGCAGGTGCAAGCTGTGCATGGGTACCGTCTCCAACAGGCGCAGTGATTCACGCGATTCACTACCATCAAATTAATGTGGCAAACCGTCAGCAAGAATTACTTGCAACTGAAGCATTGCCTCTTGATGACTTGTTAACACCACCATTGGCGGCCAACACCAACTGGACAGAAGAAGAGAAACTGAAAGAACTGGAAAATAACTGTCAGGGTATCCTGGGTTATGTGGTTCGTTGGGTTGATCTGGGTGTGGGTTGTTCAAAAGTGCCTGATATTAACGATGTAGGTTTGATGGAAGACCGCGCAACTTTACGTATCTCTTCTCAACACGTTGCAAACTGGTTACGTCACGGTATCGTAACTCGTGAACAGGTTGAAGAAGTGATGCAGCGTATGGCAAAAATTGTGGATGAGCAAAATGCCAATGATCCATTCTATACGCCAATGGCAGCTGACTTTGATAACAATATTGCATTCCAGGCTGCTTCTGACCTGATTTTCAAGGGTGGTGAGCAACCTGCAGGTTATACAGAGCCTTTACTTCATGCAGCGCGTTTAAAATTGAAAGGTTATACAGGTGACTAATCCTGTCTGATCTAAAAAAGCCTCTTCGGAGGCTTTTTTTGTTGGCTGTTTAAAATGAATCAGTTATTAAAAATAGAAAACATATAAATTTGTCGATAAAAGCGTAACAATTCGTCGCTCAGCTCTGATCTATAAAATTGTTCTGATAAAGTAGAGAAAAATTCACAAGTTGCAGGGATGGAAATGACAGCCTATCAAAATCTAGATCAACAATTTATTGGCGGGCAATGGCAGCAAGGCGGCTCGATCCACACGATTCAAAATTTTAATCCCTATACTCAACAGGAAATTTTTACCTTGCAGGCAGCAAGTACTGAAGATGTAGATACTGCTTATCAGGCAGCGCTGGCAGCGTTTGAGCAAGGTGTCTTAACTTCGGTTCAGGTGCGTAAAGGGCTAATCCAAAACCTGGCCAATATCATTCAGCGACGCCGTGAAGAGATTGTAGACTGGTTGATCCAGGAATCTGGTAGTACGCGCTTTAAGGCAAATCTTGAAGTAGATGCATCGCTGGGAATCATTCAGGAAAGTGCCAAATTCCCGGATCTAATCCAGCCCGAAGAGCTGGAAAGCCGGGATCCGGAGCGCCGCAGTTTTATCGTACGTAAACCGCTTGGTGTGATTGCAGTAATCAGCCCTTGGAATTTCCCTTTTCATTTATCCATGCGTTCAGTTATTACCGCAATCGCTTGCGGAAATACGGTGGTACTCAAGCCGGCCAGCGATACGCCAGTCACGGGTGGAACACTGCTTGGAAAATTATTTGAAGAAGCGGGTACACCACATGGCGTCTTTAATGTGGTAGTCGGTGCTGGTAAAGAAATCGGTGATTATTTTGTCGAACATCCTATTCCAAAAATGATTTCATTTACCGGTTCAACTGAAGTTGGGCAGGGGGTGGGAAGTAAAGCACTGTCAAGTTCGCGTATGAAACGTCTTGCACTGGAATTGGGTGGTAATGCACCACTAGTAATTCTGGATGATGCGGATCTGGATCTGGCAGTAGAACTCACCGTGATGGGACGCTTTATGCATCAAGGACAGATCTGCATGAGCACCAATCGGGTCATTGTTGATCAGAGCCTGCATGATGCTTATGTAGATAAACTGATAGAGCGGGTGAAAACCATCCCTGTGGGTAATCCAGACTTGCCAGAAACCATCATTGGACCAATTATTAATCAGAGCCAAGTTGAAAAGCATCGCAAGATTATCGAACATGCCAAACAACTAGATGCACAGTTGGTCTATGAAGGCGGTATAGAAGGAAATGTAGTGGCACCGCATATCTTTACTCATGTCGATCCTTACTTTGAAATCGCTCAGGAAGAAAGTTTTGGTCCGATTCTACCGATCCTAAAAGCAGATGATGAAGAACATGCAGTGAATTTGGCAAATAACTCCCGCTTTGGGCTTTCCAGCGCAGTCTGTACCTCAAATATTGAACGCGGTGAACGTTTTGCTGCTCAGATAGATGCGGGTATGACGCACATTAATGGAATTACGGTTGCAGACCAACCAAATGCACCATTTGGTGGGGAGAAAAACTCAGGTCTGGGGCGTTTTAATGGACGTTGGATCTTTGAGGAATTTACCCGTACACATTGGATGACCTTGCCAAAACAATAGTCCTGTTAGCAAAAACACACAGGTCTGTGATCACCGAAGTATTATAATATTTCGGTGATTTTTTGTTTTTAAAGATTTTATGTGCGCTAACTTTAAACCGCTCACCTTGCAGCAACTGCATGACCTTAATCTTCCTGAAATTCCGTTTGAATATCCAGAAGAAGTCTATCCCAATTATCAGCTGCCTTTATTATTCAAGTCAGAATTTGGTTTGGAATGGCGCTCGGTGAATTTTGGTTTGATTCCAAAATGGGCTGAGGATAAAACCATCGGAACTCGCACTTATAATGTCCGTAATGAAACCTTGCTACAGAAGCCTAGTTTTGCCGAGGCAACAGCGAAATGTAAATTTGGCGTAATCCCGGTAACAGAGTTTTATGAGTCTAAATATTTCGATAATAAGCCACAGCGCTGGGGTGTAAGACGTAAGGATGGGAAAGCATTTTATATTGCTGCCCTATATGAAATTGCGCGCGTGCAGGATGAGATCGTACGTTCAAGCACCATGATTACCATGGACGCAATTGATCATCCTATGATGAAGGATTTCCATGAACCGGGAAATATCAAGCGTTCTGTTATTGTGATTCCACATCAGCGTATGGATGAATGGCTAAATCTGAAATCACCGAATATACAGTCTTTTGTTGAGGGATTTCCCGTAGAGGAGTTTGAGTGTTCACATGTACCCAAGGAGGTGATCAAAAAAATCAGTCCCCAAATGAATTTTTTTGAATGATTCCTGGAGAAGCAGAAAGATAAAGCTAGCCTATGAATTCATCTTTCTGCTTAAGTCACGCTAGTGCCTGATCAGTTTTTTATAGTTTTTAGATCAGCGCGCAAGGTTTTTGAAGATGTGACGTAAACTTTCCATAGTTTTTTCGATTTGAAGTGGTGTTAGGCCTTCAAATGACTGTTCCAGAACAATGTTAGTCAGGTCATTAATCTTATGGAACATCTCATGTCCTTTTTCTGTAAGAACCACACGCGTAATACGTGCATCGTCTTCACAAGAATAAGTATCAACCAGGCCTTCGTCTTTAAGACGATAGACGATTTTCGTGGTGGTCGACATTTTAGAAACCACCATCTCGGAAAGATCAGACACGCTTGCATGTGGTTTCGCTTTTAAGGCAAGCAGAATACGGCGACGTGAATTGTCAACGCCATATTTCTTGAGCGCGTGATCAACATTTAAAACATATTGTGCGTGGACTTGAGTAACCCAATAGTAGGGAAAATTTTCTAAAGTAAATTCTTCTGTTGAAGGTAAAAACTTCGCATACTTTTTAGTCATGGTAGATTCCTTGTATTTATTTTTGTAAGGCAGTTACATTCTATGAAAATGTTTATATAAGTTTCAACCATTATTTTTAAAAAATGCGACAAAATGTGAATCAATGTTTTTAATAATGCTAATAATTGACACAAATTATCGGCTGGTCGAGAAAGACCTAAGTTTACCTATTTTTAACTCATCTGTTACCTATTCACTTCTGCCATACATCGGGAAATTTGTTATGAATTTTGATCCAATTAGAAATAAAATTATATGAAAGAAAGATTTAGTAATAAGAGTTAAACTTGAAGGTGTATTTAACCCGATGAATGTCATTTTAATTTTTAAAATAAAATAAGAAAACGTGGGGAAGATCACTGATGTGAGGATAGTGCCGTCTTTATTAAGTCATTCTTCATTCCGCTATTCAGAAATTTGTTACTAAAACTATTTATGAAAATATCTCTAAGCGTTATCTCTATTTAGGGATATATCTGAGAAAAGCTGGTACTGATATTGATGATGAGAGGGTGATTGTTTACGAAAACTGATGAGTGACTTGGAAAGCAACATTTTTTTCGTATATCAGCTAAATTAATACGACGACAGGGATTAAGTGAAGCACTGAAGAACAATCCTGGTTATTAATTACTGACCAGTTTGCATAGACTTCTATATAAACAAGTATTTACCGAATTAATATAAAAAGACCATTACAAATTAAAAGCTTTGTGCATAATAAGAGAGTCTTAAGTCAAAAAGGTTAAAATTATGGATCCCTCGCCGTGCGTTGATCTTCCATCTTTATTTCTAGCTTACTCGAACGGGGTAATTCTCTAATGGAGTTTTTATTAGATCCCGGAATCTGGGTGGGTTTAATTACACTTATTATTCTTGAAATCGTTTTAGGTATTGATAACCTAGTCTTTATTGCCATTCTGGCTGAAAAATTACCTCCTGAACAACGCGATAGAGCCCGTGTGATTGGTTTATCTCTGGCGTTGTTTATGCGTTTAGGATTGTTATTTGCAATCTCTTGGTTGGTTACCTTAACCGAACCTTTAATTACCATATTTGATAAAACATTCTCTGGTCGAGATCTGATTCTCTTGGGTGGTGGCTTGTTCCTGGTCTATAAGGCTGTGGGAGAGCTGCATGAGAAGATGGAAGGCAAGCCTGAAGTCAAAGTCACAACGAATGTCGTCTATGCAGGTTTTACTGCCGTTGTTGCTCAAATTGTGATTCTAGATGCAGTCTTCTCGCTCGATTCGGTGATTACCGCAATTGGTATGGTCGACAACATCTATGTGATGATGGTGGCAATGGTTGTCGCAATGATGGTGATGTTGCTTGCATCCAAACCTTTAACTGCCTTTGTCAATCGTCATCCAACCGTCGTGATTTTGTGTTTAAGTTTCTTACTCTTGATTGGTATCAGCTTGATTGCAGAAGGTTTTGGCTTCCATATTCCAAAAGGCTATATCTATTCAGGTATTGGTGTTGCTATTGCTATTGAGGCGTTTAACCAGTTTGGTCAGCGCAATGTTGCAAAACATGAAGCAAAAATTCCATTACGTCATCGTACTGCCGACTCGATTTTAAAATTGATGGGCGGCCGAGTAGAAACCAGCAGTCCAGATATGAATGCTGAAGCACAAGAAACCTTTGCAGATGAAGAGCGCTATATGATTGGTGGCGTGCTCACTTTAGCGGAACGTTCTGTAGCATCTATTATGACACCGCGGGGCCATATTTCCTGGGTAAATCTTGATGATAGCCCAGAGCAGATTCGTGAAAAAATCTTGTCGGTACCGCATAGTCTGTTTCCAGTCTGTCGTGGCAGTCTGGATAAGGTGATCAGCGTTGTTCGTGCCAAAGAATTGCTGGATGTACTGGAAGAACCAGAAGCGTTAAAAGCATTGATTAAGCGTCATCGTCCTATCTTTATCTTTGAAAATATGAAGGTTATTGATGCAATTAATACCTTGCGGACTTCTAAAGGTTCTTTGGTTCTGGTGAGTGATGAGTTTGGTCATGTACAGGGTCTGATTTCACCACTAGATGTATTTGAAGCGATTGCAGGGGAATTCCCGGATGCAGACGAACAGCTGGATTTGGTTCGTGTGGATGATACGCATTGGATTGCTTCAGGCATGCTGGATCTGTATCAGCTGGAACTAGAGCTAGGTATGCTGGATCTAATTGAAGAAGATGCTGGTTATATCAGTGTTGCAGGTCTGATTCTGGATAAAACCAATGGTCATGTAGAAGTTGGTACAACACTGGAGCATCAACAGGTTACTTTCCAAGTGACTGAAATGGAAAACAATCGTATTAAGTCGGTGAATATCCATTACCAAGGTTAAGTTTGATGTTCTGACTTAAACTGGTTTATCCAGGAAAAGCCAGCAAGTAGTTACTTGCTGGCTTTTTTATGCCTAAATACTGTGATACAGACAGTAGAAAAATTTTAAGCTTGGAAATTAGTCAGTCAGCTAAAAACTATAAAAATTGCTTATTTTCTTCAAAAAATTAAGGTTAAAAATACATAATTAAATAAAAGCTTGATACAGGTCTCATAATTTATATATAATAACTATTAAATTCAATAACTTAAATTTATAGTGAACTATTTGGTAATTGATAAGTCTGATATTGTGTATAAGAACTTAAAAATCCTATGCTAATCTGCCAAATCAGAAGATTTACTAATCACACGCTTTTAGCTCGGAATCAGTAGAAAAGTATCATGAATTAACTGATCTGCCTGCCGCTTCAATGGATGACATACATGAAAATCAGAGAAACCATCATTGATTTTGCAACTTTGCCAGCCCAGCAGAAACATGATTTTTTTCAGCAGATGCTGGAATTTGATCAACTCATTTTTCCCTTTGCGTCTGTTGAACAGCTATATCAATATGTGCATGATCCAGAAGCAGTTTCTGTACCAGTCATACAGTATTTCGTCGGAGAGCGGCTGATTGGCCAGAATATTATGCCAATTCTCAAATTGCAGCTGCAGGACAAACCTATTTTTGTGGTGACTTCACGTGCCGGAGTACTTGAACAGTATCGTCGTAGTAATCTGACTTTAAAGACTGCCATTCGTGTGGCTTTACGCTATCGTTTACGTTATCCGGCCATTCCACTTTGGTTTGTCACTACCTTGATGCAGCCGAAGGTCTATACCTTGTTTGCATCACGTAGTCGTTATTTCTATCCAAGAAAGGGTTACACCATGCCGACTGCTCATCAATCCGTACTTGAGCTGATGCACAGATACAAGTCTCAGGTAGATAAACGCGGGCAGGGTATTTATGTTGCACCGGCACTAATGCCTAAAGTCACGCCAGATCAGTTGATTCGACTGCGCAAACGCAGTGATGTTCATTACCAGTTCTTTATGCAGCACGTGCCAGACTATTTTGATGGGAAAGGATTGATGTGTGTTTGCCGCTTAGATTTCAAAACAATTTCTGAAACAATTATGAATCTGGCTTTCGGGAAATCTGTGCACTAGACACAGCTTTCCTTAATGATAATAAATCAAAGCAGCTCAAAATCAGCATATTGTTGAATAATTTCAGGATTCAACAGATGAATCTGATCGATAAAGGCAACATTAAAGCTGCCCAGTGTAGAGGTAATTTCAGCAGCCTTTTTACCGGCAATCGCGAAATGCAGATGTGCAGCAGTTGCCGCAATTACGGGGTTAGCCACAGCACTATAAGCTGCAATCAATGCACCCAAGGCACAACCTGTTGCAGTCACACGTGGCTGTAATTCTGATCCGCCCATCACCTTAATCACAGGATAATCCTGCGATATAATGTAATCTGATTCTCCGGAAATGGCGATGCACTGGCATTGTGCCAGCAATGATTTAGCTTGTTGATAGACTTCTGAGCTGTCTAATGTCGTACCTACACCTTTGCCTGTAACCTGTTTGCCTGCCAGAGTACCGATCTCGGAGGCATTGCCACGTACGATAGTTGGCTGAAATGCCATTAATTGATCAGTCACTTCTGAGCGCCAGTGCAGAATTGAACCATAACCAACGGGATCCAGCACCCAGGGTTTTTTAATCGCATTCGCAGTCTGTGCAGCAATCAGCATAGCCTGAACTTGTTCAGATGTTGGTGTTCCCAGATTCAAACTGACGGCCGCTGCAATTCGGGCAAAATTTTCAGCTTCAAAAGGATTGTCAATCATGGCAGGTGCAGCATTCGCAGCCAGTAGAACATTCGCTACATAATTACTGGCAACAGCATTGGTCATGATATGCACTAAGGGTTGCTGTTGTTGTAATGCTGTCCAGGCATCACAAACACCTTCTAGAATGTCATGGTGCAGTTGGGAAAGATTGGTATTCATATTGATATTCACAGTGCGTCTGCGCTGAATCCATCAGCGGGTAAAATAATGGTCTTGATGTTTGCAGTTGCGGCAGCAGAGACTGACATAGTCCGTGGCATCATAATCCACGGTCAGTTCCTCGGAACCACAATGCATACAGCGTTTATTGGAATAGAATTTTAAACGAGGCTCAATCTGCTGCCATGAACGCCAGATTGGCTGGAAGAAAATATTTTCATCATAGCCAAGAAAATGAAAGAACAGAATTGCACTCATTTTGCTTAAAGGCAATTGTGGTGGGCGCGGCAGGGTAGAGGTTTCCCATTTTTCGTTGATGGCACGTTCACGGTACTGCTGCAGGGTTTTTTTCAGCAAATTGGTATTGATGAAATTTTCATTGCGGGCTTGCAAGGCTTTCTGTTTGTACAAGTATTCCAGCGCCGTTTGTACCAGATAATAAATCTGGCCGACTGCCAATACATCCAGCATACGGTAGCAGAAAGTCTGAAAGCTTTTATTACCCGCAATCTGAATGCCCCAGCTACGACAATAAAACTGGGCAAATTGAATCACTTCCTGATACAGCAGAAAATATAGGGTTTCTTTAACTTCATCTGCACTTTTAAAAGGCACGCCTTTGCTTAAGTTCTCAAAGAACCAATGGCGTAATTGCTGGGTAATGCTGAATAGGCTCGGCTCTGAATAGCCATCCAGACGCACATTAATATAATAATGCTGCTGATCGGCATTAAAGTCTTTCAGACTCAGAATATTTTCCTTGCTGAGGCGTTTAACCAAAGCATTTTGCATCAGATAATTTGGACTGATGTTGTGATATTTGATCTGATCCCAGTCTATATATTCAGCGTGCTGACTGTGCTCATGTACATGATCATCCAGAATCGCTAACAGAAATAACTTGTTTAAAAAGCTGAGCTGACCTAATTCATATTGATGTACATCTTTTTTACTTTGATGCTGGCGATTTTCCTGCAGACGTGTTTCCTTCATTTGACGTCTACGATTGGCCAGACATTTTTCACAGAAGCAATTATGTTTTTGGTCAGGATAAAGCTGATGATGACAGTGACTGCATTCGTGATAATTCAGTTCCTGATCAAATTGTTCTGCCTCGACCCAGTACATTGCTGCCTGACACAAGGGACATGCGGTACTTTCATCAAGCTGTTTCTGCAAAACATTAAGCGTCATATCAACTAGCAATCGTAAAATGAAGAAGGAAAATCATTATACACAGTGCAGCTTGAGCAAGTGTGGTTCAGGCTAAAGTTTTCATCATGAGCTGATAATCAAACATGCAAGAGGACCACTTAAGTGGCCTTCTATGTATTGTTGAAAATGGCCTTTAGACTGGGCAAGGCAGAGTTTCGTCCTCTTCACCCAGATGTTTGGCATTAATTAAAGCCTGGACTTTTTTAGGCTGAACCTTTTTGGAACCAAGTGCATTATAGCTGTTCAGAATAGCACCCACTTCATAGGCTTGCATCTTGATGCCCTCACAGCTCATAAACAGTGCAATTACTTTATGGTCAATATTGGCTTGATCGAGTGCTTGCAGGGTCTTGATGTTTTCAACACGTACGATATGTTCTTTAAGATACATAGTTCACCTCATTTTTTATTGTAGATATAGTTGTGTAATCTGCACTATTAAATAAAAGCAAGAAGTATGCACAAAACTGTTTTTTATGTACAGAATTTTTTAAATGAAGAAAAATGAATGTAAGATACTAATTTATTTAATATTAAAAATATTTAAAATCATAATCGAAATGAATGGTTTCTGGCTTGGAGATACTTAATTCCATATTAGTGTGCTTTTCAATGCAGCCTTGTGCATGAAAATGTACATAGGCTTAAATACATGTACGCAACTGATTGGCTAGCTTGCGATTCAGTGCTTCCTTTCTTGCCAGATTTAGCTGTATTCCAAACGAGATTGGCATACTCAGTTGTGGGCTGGTATACACGGCAAAAAGAATTTTATTGTCTTTATTTACAGCAAAAGTATATTCACCTGTCTGTTTTTCTTTGATCATTTCAAAGTAGGAATAGTGTATGAGCAGAGGCGGATTCCCCACACCCATCGCAGAGTCGTAGGACAGGTTAATCTTTTTTAAATGTGGAAAATACATCACATCCTGAATCTGGTCAGGTTCAGAGTTGGCGACACTGATCATAAGAATTGTATTGGTTTGTGTGGAAGCCAGACATTGATAGGGTATTTTCCCTGAATAGTTTGCAGCCTGAACAGAAGCGATATGGAAAACAGAAAAGCCGGCAAGCATTAGAATTTTTTTCATATTTATTTTAGTAATATCTTAAGACGGCATATTTTTGTTTATTGTTTAAATATAAGTCAATTACTTTCAGTAATTTAAATACCTGAATTGAAATAACTCCAGTTTAGTCCCATATATAAAAACACAATGAAATGCACAGACAGGCAGAATAAGTTGTCGTATGATCAATATGATTAACATTTTTTGCTTTACATAAGCTGTGTAAAAAGATCAGGACATTAATATGAATATTGCGGCTAATCCAGCGATCGAAGCAGATCAAACCATTTATTTAAAAGACTATCAAAAACCTTCTTATATCGTTGACTCGGTTGAGCTCAATATTCAGGTTTATGCAGATCATACACTGGTCAGCGCTACACTGGTAATGCAGCGTCAGACTGAAGGTGAGCTGGTTTTACTCGGTCGTGATCTGGAACTGCAATCAATTCATGTTAATGGTAAGCCACTTTCTGAAAGTGAGTACAAGCTTGATACTGAACAGTTAGTGATTGGCAATGCACCGGATCAGGCTACGATTGAAACTGTTGTTCGTATTCATCCTGAATCCAATACCCAATTAGAAGGCCTGTATCAAGCCAGTTCGGATCTGTTTGTAACTCAGAATGAACCAGAAGGCTTCCGTAAAATTACCTTCTATCCGGACCGTCCGGATGTCCTGTCTGTTTTCACTACACGTGTTGAAGCAGACAAGAAATTCCCGGTACTTCTTGCCAATGGTAACCTGATTGAAACGGGTGAAGCGGGGGAAGGCCGTCACTATGCAATCTGGCAAGATCCAACCAAAAAACCAAGTTACCTGTTTGCCTGCGTGATCGGTGATCTGGCGGTGATGAAAGATCGCTATACCACTTCTGAAGGCCGTGATGTAGCACTTGAAATTTATGCTGAAGAGAAAGACATTCCAAAGTGTAAAATTGCCATGGAAGCCTTAAAGCACTCTATGCGTTGGGATGAAGAACACTATGGCCGTCCTTATGATCTTGATAATTACATGATTGTTGCCACCAGCGCGTTTAATATGGGCGCAATGGAAAACAAAGGTCTGAATATCTTTAATACTTCATGTGTACTGGCAGATGAAGAATTTACCACTGATGCTGCAATCATGCGGGTACAGTCAGTAATTGCACATGAATATTTTCATAACTGGACCGGTAACCGTATTACCTGCCGTGACTGGTTCCAGTTATGTTTAAAAGAAGGTTTGACTGTCTTCCGTGACCAGTCTTTCTCTGAAGATCTGCAGTCTGCAGCAGTGCAGCGTATTGACGATGTTGCAGTGCTTAAGGCGCATCAGTTCCCTGAAGATTCAGGTCCATTGTCGCATCCACCGCGTCCAGACCATTTTGTAGAAATTAATAACTTCTATACTGCAACAGTGTATGAAAAAGGTGCGGAAATTAACCGTATGATGGCGACCTTGCTCGGCAAAGCCAAATTCCGTATGGGTACAGATGAATATTTCCGCCGTCATGATGGTGAGGCAGTGACGGTGGAAGACTGGGTTGCAGCAATAAGCGCAGGTTCTGGTGTTGATCTGTCCAGCTTCCTGATCTGGTATAACCAGCCAGGTACCCCAAAGCTGGAAGTGCATGGTGAATATGATGCAGAAGCACAGACCTATTGCCTGAACTTTAAACAAAGCCTGAAAGCACACCCGAAATATCCAAATCTGCAAGCTGTCCCGATTCCGGTGGCATTGGCCCTGTTTGATGCAGAGAGTGGTGAACAACTGACTTTGAATTCAACAGCGCTGTTTGAAAATGGTGTCAAAGATGGGGTGTACCTGTTTGATCAGGAGCAGTCACGTATCGAATTTACTGGGGTAAAAGCAAAACCAGTGGTGTCATTACTGCGTAACTTCTCGGCACCAGTCAATCTGGAATTTAACTATTCGGATAAAGAGCTGGCCTTCTTGCTACAGTATGAAACCAATGGTTTTAATCGCTGGCAGGCGACCCAGACTTTACTTGAGCGTATTCTCCTGAATGATCAGCCTGCGGACATTTATGTTCAGGCGATGTTGAATACCTTGCCGGGGGTAATTGAACAGGATCCGTTATTGGCATCTCGTCTGTTTGATGTGCCAACTGAGGGTTATCTTGGCAGCCGGATTGATGTGGACTATCGTCCAAGCAAGATTCAGGAAAAACGTAACGCTTTGCTGAATAAATTGGCACGTGCTTTTGCTGATACTGCCAAAGAAATTTACCTGTCACTTGATCCAGATCTGCAATCTGATTTCTCTCAGGCAATGGGTACCCGTGCATTAAGAAATATCATGCTCACCATGATCGCACGTCAAGGGGATGACTCTGCTTTTGATCTGGCTTATGAGCAGTATCATACCGGGAACATGTCTGAACGTCTGGGAGCGCTTAAAGTCTTGGTCTGGAATGATGCACCACAAGCCCAAGAAGTTCTAGCAGACTTCTATAGCCGCTTTGAAGATGAAGATTTATCTTTAGATCAATGGTTTATGGTTCAGGCGGCGCATCCTCAAGCAACTGCTGAAACGATTGCTTATCTGACACAGCATCCTGATTATGATCTGGCTGTGCCGAACCGTATTCGTGCTGTAAGTGGTGGTTTGAATGCAAATCCGGTCAATACCTGGGGCTTTGGTGTACAGCACTATATTACTTTGGCGAAATATCTGGATGAGAAAAACCCGATTGTCGGTTCACGTCTGCTTCAAGTTCTCTCTCGTTGGTATACTTTGGCTGAACCACAACGTAGTGAAGTGAAAGCTCAACTTGAAGCCCTGAAACCGCTGGTCAAATCTAAAAATGTTTGTGAAACCTTGAACAGTATGCTCAGTGTTTAATTAAACCTTGTGAAAAAGCCGGGTTTAATATCCGGCTTTTTTATTTAGAACATCAGTAATATTTATTCAATATGTTATTAAAGAAAGTATGTATTAAATTTTGCTTTACTATAGCAACACATATCGAAGTATGTGTGACGCCATTTTCAGGCGCTCACGATGTAAAGATCAAGATGATCTGATAATTGGGCGAATTGAAATGTTATTTAAAATTGAGGATGGATTTTATTTAAATACTCAACACATTATTGCTGTGCGAGTCATCAAGGACAGTACGCGTGGAGTATTCGAACTTCATCTGGAATACACGCCAAATTCGGTACAGAAATCTGGTGAATATATCAAAGTGTTCAGCTCCCAGTTGGAAGCGGAAATGTTCCTCAACCAATTGAACCAGAAAATTCGCTAGTTTCTAGAAAATCAAAAAGCCTGTCATTAAGACAGGCTTTTTGATGAGCAAGGGTATTTATTCTTTGACAATTAGTATTGGAGTTTCAGCCAAGCCGAGTACATTTTGTGCCACGCTGCCTAAAATCAGTTTTTGTAATCCTTTACGCCCATGTGAACCCATCACAATCAAATCTACAGGTAATTCATGACTGGTTTGCAGAATGCCTTCCGAGGGTGACATGCCGTGTAGAATCCGAATATCCAGATCTATACCTTCACGCGTAAAGGTATGTTTTAGATCATTAAGCCTATCCAGTGCATTTTGCTCGGCCTGCATAAAGTAATCGGTAACAGCTGGGGCAACCTTATAAAAATCTACTCCAGAAAAAGGATCAACTGCAATGACGCTGATTAAGGTCACTTTGCTGCCAAAAACTTTTGCAATATCGAGCGCATGTTCTGCAGCCGCATAAGAGATAGGCGATTCATCAATTGCGACCAGGATATGTTGATAATGCTTCATAAAAATTCCTGATAATGATGCACGCTTGGAAACAGGATACAGCTGTAGCTGGCGTGATGAATAATAGCAGTGCTTTAAAGCATGATTTATTGTCATGCGCATCAAGGGATGCGCAGAACCAGATTATTTTTTAATGATCAGCACTGGAGTTTCCGACACACCCAGAACATCTTGTGCAAAGCTGCCCAGAATGATCTTCTGGAAGCCTTTACGACCATGTGAACCCATCACAATCAAATCTGCACCAGTTTCTTCTGCAGTATTTGCGACATGCTCGGCATTCACCAAACCAGTCACAATATGTGTTTCGGCTTCCACACCTTCCTCTTGGGCAATGATGCTTGCTTGTTTCAATGCTTTTTTGGCATTGGCATGTGCTTCAACAAAATATTCTTTCATAATGGCAGAGCTATAGTAGAAATCTGCCTCAGTAAAAGGATTTTCTGCAATCAGACTCACAAGTGTCAGTCTGCTACCAAAAGCTTTTGCAATTTTTGCAGCATGATGTACTGCTGAAAAGGAAATTTCTGAACCATCCACAGGGACTAAAATATGTTGATAGGCCATCTTATTTATACTCCGGTTTCGTTTTTGTCTTGCTTTAAACTATTGATAGCACAGTGACGGAAGGGGTTCAATTGCAAAATATAAAAAAATCTGAAAATTCATTAAATTACAGTGATATATTTACAAAAAACTGTAGACTGATTGGCAGATAAAACAGACTGGAATACCCGGATTTTAAGCAAGTTTGCTCAATCTCTATTAAGCTGGTTGGTAAAATATATAGAACGTTGAAACTTGGAAAATTATTAGTGGAAATATTCAAGATATGGTGAATACACATATAGTCAAAGCTGGAAAAGGATTATTAGGATTAATACTTTTATGTGGGTTATATGGCTGTCAGAGTACGGCACAGAACAGTAAAATTATTGCCACTGCTTTTAATATGACGACAGCTGTACAGCAGAAAATCATGGATCGTTATGCACCGGATGATGTCATTGTGCAGCAAAATATTCTCTATGATTCTGATCGACGGCTGGGTTTGGACTTATATCAGCCACAAAATATGACTCAACTGGAACAGCGCCCAACAGTGATCTGGATTCATGGCGGTGGCTGGATTTCCGGATCTCGCGAACATGCACGGGGTTATTTTAAACTGCTGGCATCAAAAGGTTATAACGTGGTGTCTGTGCAATATCAGCTTGCTCCTGGTTCAACTTATCCAAGCCAGCTACAGCAAATTAATATGGCATTGGCTTATCTCCAGACACATGCTTCCCAATACAAGATTGATCCAGATCAGCTTTATCTGGCTGGAGATTCTGCCGGTGCCAATCTTGCCAGCCATTATGCGGCCTTGTTAACCAATCCGGTTTTTGCCCACAACTCTGACTTTGTGCCATCAATCCAGCCTGCACAGCTTAAAGGGCTAATTCTACACTGTGGCATTTATGACCTGAACGCGTTTGTGGATACGGCACCAGAAAAAATCAAATTGATTGAATGGGGAGTTCATAATATGGTGCAGGCCTATACAGGTGATCGCCGGCATGATGTGGAGTTCCTGAAAAAGATCTCACCTATTCAGCACATCACTCCAAATTATCCACCTGTGCTGATCAGTGGCGGAAACAAGGACTTTCTCACAGAAACGCAGTCCTATCCATTTGTGCAGGTTTTGAAAGCGAATCAGGTGCCGGTAAAGGCAATCTTTTATCCAGAATCAAAAGCCTGGCTGATTCATGAATATCAGTTTTATATGGGTAAAAAAGAAAGCCAGCAGACCTTTGAACAGACACTTCAATTTCTGCAATCACCTACTGATGTGTTAGCCACCCCTAATTGAGATAAAGATCTTAATAAGTTTTACGCCATTTAAAGAACAGGTGTACCACCAGGCCAAACAATAGTCCCCAGAATGCTGAACCGATGCCAAGGAATTGCACCCCTGAAGCACTAAACAGGAAGGTTAATAATGCCGCCTCGCGTTCATCCATATGGCTGAACGCGAGTGTAATGTTATGTCCAATGGTGCCCAACAGGGCAATACCTGCCAGTGCAGTAATAAAAACGGCAGGGAAGGCTAAAAGAATACTGGTCAGTGTGGCTGCAAATAAGCCCATGAGGATATAGAAGAAACCACAGCTCATACCAGCGATATAACGTTTCTTGCTATCCGGGTGGGCCTGATCATCCAGGCTGATCGCTGCGCTAATCGCCGCGATATTGACGGCAAAACAGCCAAAAGGAGCCAGTAAGGTCTGAGCAGTGCCGGTCCAGCCAATCAGCTGATTAACATGTGGCGTATAACCATAACTTTTAATCATTGCCAAGCCGGGTAAATATTGCGATGCCATATTAATAACAAAGAGTGGCAAGGCCAGACCAAGAATCGCAGTCCAGGAAAATTCAGGGCTCACCCAGACTGGATGAGCCAGTGACCAATGCAGGCTCGGTGGATTAAAGTCCAGAAATATGGGACATAGGGCGACACCAGCAATCACGGTAACCACAATGCTATAACGGGGCGATAGCCGCTTGGCAATGATATAGGCAGCGAGTAGACACAGGATAAAGCCCAGCTCATGTTGCAAGCTGGCAAACAGACCAATCCCGAATTTAAGTAAGACTCCTGCCAGCATTGCGCTGGTTAGACTTTGCGGAATCGCATGCAGAACTTTCTCAAAAATACCTAAAAACCCCAATACGGCAGTGACAAAGCCGCACACCAGAAAAGCGCCCAAAGCTTCAGGCAGGCTATAGCCTGTGCCGGTTGCCAGGATTAAGGCCAGACCTGCGGTTGACCAAGAGGTTGCTACTGGATATTTAAACTTCCAGGAAAGAATAAGCCCGCAAAGACCAATCCCGATCCCTAGGGCCCAGAACCATGAAGTAATTTCAGCTGTGTTCGCGCCTAAGAGCTGTGCAGCCTGAATTACCAGCACAGAGGAAACGCTGATCCCAACTAAAAAAGTAATAAAAC
Organism: Acinetobacter sp. 22323; assembly: GCF_052044895.1. Classification (NCBI taxonomy): domain Bacteria; kingdom Pseudomonadati; phylum Pseudomonadota; class Gammaproteobacteria; order Moraxellales; family Moraxellaceae; genus Acinetobacter; species Acinetobacter sp. 22323. The sequence goes on from NZ_JBQEOL010000001.1 coordinate 238,746, forward strand.
CGGCAAATGCTGCGGGTAGGGAGAAGTCTTGAAGGAATTTTTGCATATCCGTTGCAGAGATAATCGGTATGAGTGAAAAGTGCACTTATGATACGCGCTTCACTAATGCTATTAAAGGCAAAAACAACCTAAATCACGTAGGGTTATAAGTTGTTGGGACATCATGCATTTCATAAAGTTGAAGTCGCAAGTTTTAGCCCAAAGCCACAAAAGAGGATTGCCACACTGGCTACACAAAGTGAAGTCAGACGGTAACGATGCCCAAAAAATTGAGCCAGCGTAGCACCTGAAAAAATCAGAATACTGAGATAAGACATGCTGATGATCTGCAAAATAATTGCCAGAATCGTAAAAGTCAGTGCAGGGTATGAATAGGATGGATCAACAAACTGCACAAAGAAAGACAGATAAAACAGAATCGCTTTGGGATTCAGAATGCTGATGGTCATCGCGGTACGGAAGGGATGTAATTGCTCCAGATTCTGCTCGGCTTGCTGGATCTGTGCATTGCTATGTACGGTATTCCAGGTGTGGTAAGCCGCAATCAACAATTTAATACCCAGATAGCTCAGATACACCGCACCAATAATTTTCAGAATAGTAAACAGGACCGGAAAAGCATGCAGTAAAGATGCTGCACCGAGTGCGGTCAGGAAAATTAAAACCATATCTCCAGCATAGACACCGAATGCGGCCTGATATCCGGTTTTAATCCCGTAGCGAGAAGCTACCGACATGACGTAGAGGGAATTCGGTCCGGGTAACATCACAATTAACGCTGTTCCAATGATAAAGGTCGTTAAATCAGTGATACCAAACACGCAAAATCCACATACAAAAAAGCCGATGCGGCATTATACCTGCATCGGCTTATAGCTGAATTAAGATTTAAGCCTTAATTTCTAAATCTGTTGTAAAACTTTGGCTTAACAGGGTAGATAGCTGTTCACGTGCTTTAATAAAGCCCTGAATACCCGCTTCCAGTAACTGGGAAGCCATTGGATCTTGTTCTAGTTGCTGTTTAAAGTCTTCCTGGCTAATTGGAGTTAAAGTCCCTTGCTTTGGCACATGGTCCGAAGACAACTGCGGCTCAACAACACGGTTATCCTGTTCCAGTTGATCGAGCAGGTTTGGTGCAACAGTTAACAGGTCGCATCCAGTCAGCCCCAGCACCTGATCAATACTACGGAAGCTGGCACCCATCACTTCAGTCTGTATACCGTGTGATTTGTAGAAGTTATAAATACTTTTTACCGATAACACACCTGGATCTTTTTCAATCGGATACTGATCTACACCTTCAGCCTTTTTGTACCAGTCCAGAATACGGCCAACGAATGGCGAAATCAGGGTAACTTTGGCATCTGCACAGGCATGTGCCTGATGCTGACCAAAGAGCAGGGTCAGGTTGGTATGAATGCCTTCGGCTTCCAGCGCACGTGCGGCCTGAATACCTTCCCAGGTCGATGCGATTTTGATCAGGATACGATCTGAAGTAACGCCGTACTGTGCGTACAGTGCCAGTAATTCTTTGGCTTTGGCAATCGTCGCTTCAGTATCATAAGACAGAGAGGCGTCTACTTCAGTGGAAACACGGCCTTCAATCAGTTTAAGAATTTCCACACCAAATTTAACCGTAAGAATGTCAATAGTACGTTCAATCAGTTCATTACCCACATAACCTTCGGTTTTAGCCTGCGCATAGGCGTCTGCAATCAGAGCTTTGTTTTCAGCCTGATTGGCTGCAGCAGTAATCAGTGAAGGATTGGTGGTTGCATCGAGTGGACGGAATTTTTCAATCGCAGCTAAATCGCTGCTGTCCGCAACAATGGTGGTGAATTGTTTTAGTTGGTTTAACGCACTTTGTGTCATTTGGATCTAGTTCTTAGGTTATTGCTTATGCATTCTGTTATATCACAAAGTGCTTATTTCCCAAGTGTTCACCGACTATTTTCAGTAACTAATCTGTATTTTTGCGTTGATTTCTGATGTGATTAATCAAAAAATGTGCAGCCTGACCGAGTTTTGTTTCACGACTCCAGACCAGATCGACAAAATAATCAAACTTTGGGGTGAAATCATACAGATCCAGAATATGCAGTTGTTCCTGAATATGTGGATGTTCATGCAGCATTTCCATCGGTAAAATCCCCCAGCCTAGACTCTGTTTAATCAGTCGATAGGCAGAGTGATGGTTATCGGTACGCCAATAGTTTCTGGAAAATAACAGTTCTGGCTTGATCTGATGATCACGGCTGGCAACTACAATCTGGCGACTATTCAGAATCTGCTCATAGCTGACCTGATCAAGCTGACTTAAAGCATGGGATTTCGCGGCAACGGCAACCAGCGTTTCTTTTTTCAGTTCTACAAACTGCTCCCGGGTCTCCAGTTGCTCTCGTTCAAACATCAGTGCGAGTTGGGCAGCACCTTCAAATAGCAGTCGGTGAGCATCTTCTTGCGGGGCAGAAAATACATTGATTTGTAAATCCGGAAACTGCTGTTCCAGTAAGACTACATAATCAGTCCAGCGCGTGTGTAGGAGCTCAGATACGATGACAATATTCAGTTCGGATTCTAGCCCTGAGCTTAATGCTTGAGCATGTTGCTTCCACTGATTCATTTCTACCAACAGTTGTTCAGTCTTTTCATACAGCACTTGAGCTGCTGTTGTAGGCTGTGGCTCACGGCCAATCCGTTTAAAAAGCTGTAAATCCAGATCAATTTCCATATTGGCAATGGCCATACTCACCGCGGAGGGCACTTTGCCAAGCTTGCGTGCGGCTGCCGAGAAGGAGCCAGTCTCTATCACTGCTTTAAACAGCATTAATTGTTCCTGATTAATATTCATGCTTTCATCTGTCAATATTTTTGAAAGATTCTAACTCGAATAATCAAATAATTGGAAATAAACTAGGCACTATTATTAAGCTATTTGAGTAAGCAGAGATGTTAATTTCAAGCAGAAGGATAGTGCATGCGCTGAGCTATGAGATCATTCTGTTGGTCATCATTGCCATTGCCCTGAGTTATATCTTTCAGTTGCCAATGGAAGTGACCGGAACTTTAGGTGTTGCCATGGCAGTCACATCCGTAGTCTGGAATATGCTGTTTAACCATTATTTTGAAAAGATCGAGGCGAAACATCAGCTGAAAAGAACCATTAAAGTGCGTATTGCGCATGCTATCGGTTTTGAAGGTGGCTTGATGCTGGCGACCATTCCGATGGTGGCATATGCCTTAGAGATGAGCTTGTGGCAGGCAATTTTGACAGATTTGAGTTTAACGCTATGTATTCTGGTCTATACCTTTATTTTCCAGTGGTGCTATGACCAGATTGAGATCAAAATGGGAATTCGCACTGAATATGCGAAAAGTTGATGTGCGTTAGGATATTGCATGAACAATAAAAAAGCACCTCACTTGAGGTGCTTTTTTAAATCAGATGTAAAGATTATTTTTCAATAATCGCAGTCACACCTTGACCGCCAGCCGCACAGATCGACACCAGTACACGACCTGAACCTTTCTGGTTTAACAGTTTCGCAGCAGTCGCGATGATACGGCCACCTGTTGCAGCAAATGGGTGACCCGCTGCCAGTGAAGAGCCTTTTACATTCAGTTTGGCACGGTCGATTGAACCCAATGGTGCATCCAAGCCTAAACGCTCTTTACAGAATTTCGGATCTTCCCATGCTTTCAAAGTTGAAAGTACTTGCGATGCAAATGCTTCATGGATTTCATAGTAATCGAAATCTTGAAGTTTAAGACCAGCACGCTCCAGCATACGTGGAACGGCATAAGCAGGTGCCATCAACAGGCCTTCTTTTTTCTCAACGAAATCAACTGCCGCAGTTTCCTGGAAAGTTAAGTAAGCCAGTACTTCATGACCATTGGCTTTTGCCCATTCTTCAGATGCTAACAGTACGCAAGATGCACCATCCGTCAGCGGAGTAGAGTTACCCGCCGTCATGGTGCGTGCATCGCCTTTACCGAAAGCGGGTTTCAATTTTGCCAGTTTTTCAACTGAAGAATCTGGACGCAGGTTATTGTCACGCTCAAGACCTAGGAATGGTGTGATCAGGTCATCAAAGAAACCTTCTTCGTATGCTGCTGCCATTTTCTGGTGTGAAGATGCAGCCAGTTCATCCTGTGCTTCACGAGAAATGCCCCATTCCAGTGTTGTGATTGCCTGATGGTCGCCCATAGACAGGCCAGTACGTGGCTCACCATTTTTCGGTGCATCCATTAGGTCTTTCACATTGATTTTGGTTAAAGCTTTCAAACGATCTTTTGCTGTTTTAGCAATGTTCAGTTCAAGTAAAGCTTTACGTAAACCATCACCAAATGCGATTGGCGCGTCAGAAGTAGTATCTACACCACCAGCTACACCGACTTCGATTTGACCTAATGCAATTTTATTGGCAACCAGGAATGCAGCTTGCAGACCAGTACCACATGCCTGCTGAATGTCATAAGCCGGAGTTTCAGGTGCAAGGGCAGTGTTCAGTACGCACTCACGCGTCATGTTAAAGTCACGGCTGTGTTTCAATACTGCACCAGCTACGACTTCACCCAGGCGTTGACCTTGTAAATTAAAACGTTCAATCAGGCCATTCAGGGCTGCGGTGAACATATCAGTATTGGATGCCGTAAAGTAAGCACCGTTAGAACGTGCAAATGGAATGCGGTTACCACCGATAATAGCAACGCGGCGAACTGTATTTTGGCTCATGTCTTGGTCCTGTTGAACAGAAATCTGTGTTTTTGGTGTTAAGGTTTTATTGCTTGAAGTCGTATTTTCCGCACGATTAGACGCAGCACGGGGGCGCGTGGTTTTCGTCGGACTTTTTTCTGCAGACGTTGCGCTCGTCGTTTTGCTTGTGCGCTTGCGTGCTGTTGATGGTTTTGACACGCTTTCGGCTACAGGATTCTCGACCGCTGGATTTTCTTGAGTTGTTTTGCTCATAAGGCTTTACCAGGCAAATTGATCATCTTCTTGGTCGCTACATTAGCATAGAAGGCTATAGGCTGAATTGACTAGAATGACATTACAGAGTGCGCTTAGGTCAAGTCATCTGTTTATTATCTCAAGTATTATTGACCGGAATCTGATGGATCTATTGAATTATAAGTATCTGACATCATATTGAAGTTAAAGCATAACTTTAGATCGATCAAAAATTAATTTGTATGAGAGATAATAATCATGACTGATCAGTACCAAGCGTTCGCAAAATCTCCTATTGGTAAATTTGTCATTAAAAACCTGGGCCTTCCATCCCCAACCTTCCTTGAGCGCTATGACTCTGCAACTCCTGTAGTCAAAGGCGCCGTTTTAGTAGGTGCTGCACCTGGCAGTACTTTGACTGGTTCAATTGCACAGGTTTTGGCAAATATTCATGCCAATAGCTATGCGGGAAATAATGCTGAACTGCAACAGGCAGCTGCACAAGCGGGTCTGAACCTGGGTGCATTTAACCAGGGCGACAAAGAATCAAAATTCAAAGTAGCAATTTTTGATGCGTCTGGTATTCAGAATTCGGACGATTTAAAAGCATTATATGATTTCTTTAATCCAATCGCGCGTCAAATCCAGGCATCTGGTCGTGTAGTGATTGTAGGAACAACTCCTGAATCTGCAACGTCAGTGAAGCAGGCGATTGCACAACGTGCGCTTGAAGGTTTTGTAAAATCAGTTGGTAAAGAATTCAAGAAAGGCATCGCGGCGAACCTGATCTATGTGGACAATGGGGCTGAGGCAAATCTCGAGTCTGCACTGCGCTTTGCGATTTCTCCACGTTCTGCCTATGTGTCTGGTCAGGTGATTCGCGTATCTCACGCAGCAACTCACGATGTGGACTGGACTAAACCTTTGGCAGGCAAGACAGCTGTAGTCACAGGTGCTAGCCGTGGTATTGGTGAAGCGATTGCTCATGTACTGGCACGTGATGGTGCACATGTGATCTGTCTGGACGTTCCGCAACAGCAAGCAGATATTGACCGTGTAGCAGGTGAGATCGGTGGTTCTACCTTGGCAATTGATATTACTGCAGCTGATGCTGGTGAAAAAATTAAAGCTGCGGCAGCTGCGCAGGGCGGTTTAGATATTATCGTGCATAATGCCGGTATTACCCGTGACAAGACTTTGGCAAACATGAAGCCTGAGCTTTGGGATCTGGTAATTAACATCAACCTGTCAGCGATTGAACGCGTTAATGATTACCTGTTGAATAATGATGGTCTGAACGCTAACGGCCGTATTATCTGTGTATCTTCAATCTCTGGTATTGCGGGTAATCTGGGGCAAACTAACTATGCAGCTTCTAAGGCAGGTGTAGTCGGTATTGTGAAATATACAGCTCCAACTTTAAGCAATGGTATTACCATTAACGCCGTTGCTCCTGGTTTTATTGAAACTCAAATGACTGCTGCAATTCCTTTCGCAATTCGTGAAGCTGGCCGCCGTATGAATTCAATGAGTCAAGGTGGTTTACCAGTCGATGTCGCTGAAACGATTGCAATGTTCGCTTCAACTGCATCTACAGGCTTGAATGGCAATGTGGTTCGTGTCTGTGGTCAGAGCCTGTTAGGGGCTTAATTCTTTCTGAAAAGTTCTTTTCTCTCTCTACGTTAACCCGTAGAGTAGATCAAGAATTCCCTCTCCTCGTAGGAAAGGTTAAATAAATTAAATAGAAGGTAGGATGAGATATTATCCTCATCCCAGCCTTCTCCCAGAGGGAGAAGGGGCTTTCAATCCAAATTGAAATAAAAATATTCCAAAGGTTCAGTATGCATACTCGCCATTTTAATCAACTTCCAAAGCCGTATCTTGCTTATCCAAAAATCATTCAGGGTCTCATTTCAAAAAAACCAAAGGGTGAAAAGGTCCTGCCGCAAGTTGAATACGTGGTAGATTCATTCAAGGTCGATCAAAAGCATTTAAAAGCTTACAACGCCGTCTGTGGTTTTAAGAATAATGGTTATATCCCGGCGATCTATCTGGCAGTACTTTCACAAAGCCTGCAAATGCATATGATGACCTCGGAAGCTTTCCCATTTCCAATTCTAGGATTGGTGCATATCCGCAATCAGGTCAAGCAATACCGTAAAGTGGGTGTGAATGAACAGCTGACTTTATCTTGCACGTTCGGTGAGTTGCAGCCACATGACAAAGGCGTACAGTTTGATTTCATTACTACAGTGAAAGTCGGTAATGATGTCGTGGTTGAAGCATTAACCACTTATTTGTCCCGTCAAAAAACTGATGCAAAAGCATCTGCAAAAACCACAGAAAGCAAAATACCGAATTATAAAGTGAATGCTGAATGGGACATTTCTGAAAATACTGGTCGTCGCTATGCCATGTCTTCAGGTGACTTTAACCTGATTCACATTCATGCACTAACAGCTAAAGCCTTCGGTTTTAAACAGGCGATTGCCCATGGTATGTGGAGTAAGGCGAGAGCTTTAGCCAGCCTGACCCTGCCAGATGCCTATGAAGCGGACGTGTGGTTTAAGCTACCGATGTACTTGCCATCTAAAGTGCAGTTCACGACTGCGAAATCAGACAATGATACTGAATTCCTGATCCGTAATGCGAAAAGCCAGAAACCGCATGTTTCAGGTAGCATCAAAGCTTTATAATGATCTAAAAAGCCTAAACTTGATTTAGGCTTTTTTTATTTCAGCCTGTACAAATATTAGATCTCATTTGAAACATGTATCAAGGAAGGACGCATGAAACCGATTAAACAATATCTATCTGCCAGTACCGAAAACTATCAAGGTTATGTTGATCCTCGCTTTCAGGATCTGGCCGTGCAGTTCAGTCGTTTTCAGGATGCACGTGCCGAACAGGGTGGTGCTGCACTGGTGGTTTATCATCAGGGTGACAAAGTCCTGGATATTTATACTGGCAAAAAATCTGAACAAGAACTGTGGCAACCGGATACGCTGTCAGTGTGTTATTCCACAGGCAAAGGTGTCTTAGCGACCTTGGCACATATCCTGGTCAGTCATGGGCTGATCAGCTATGACACACCTGTAGCAGAATACTGGCCAGAGTTTGCCCAGCAAGACAAAGACCAGATCACGCTGGCACATATGCTCAGTCATCAAAGTGGTTTGTATGATATTCGCAATATCATCGAGGATGCCCGGGAAATGGTAGATTGGCCGCATATACTGCAACGCGTTGCCGCAGCCAGACCACGTTTTGCTTTAGGAACGGATGCAGCTTATCAGCCGCTCACTTTTGGCTGGCAAGTCGGTGGTGCATTGGAAAAAGCGACTGGCAAAACCCTTGCTGAGTTGATGGAGCAATATCTGGTGCAACCATTACAGCTAGATGGTGCTTACTTTGGTGTGCCTGAGCATGAATTGCTACGTGTTGCTCGTCCGATTCACCGGAAAAAAGAACAGACTCGGTCACGCGCAGATCAAACTCATCAACCAAGGAAGCCTAATCTGATGGAACGCGCCTTAGAGCTGAGTGGTCAAAATCCGCAGGATTTTCAGGATGCCATGATTCCTAAAGGTATGAAACATCTTAACTTCTTTAGTGATGAAGGGCTTAAAGCCATTATTCCTGCCGCAACCGGGGTATTTACTGCTCATAGTCTGGCAAAAGTCTATGCCATGCTGGCACAACAAGGCCAATGGCAGGGACAAGACCTTATTTCCCAACAGACTTTTACACGTTTAAGTATGGTGCACTATACCCATCGTGACCGGATTATGCCGTTTCCGATGCATTGGCGTCTGGGCTATCACCGCATCCTTACCTTAGGAAAATCAACGAAAGGTTTTGGTCATGTCGGTTTTAATGGCTCTGGAGCCTGGTGTGATCCGGAACGTAAACTGAGTTTTGCTTATACCCATAATTTTCCTACTGCTTCCATTACTGGAGATTACCGTCTGTGGGGCTTAACTCAGGAAGCCTTACGTTGCGCTGATCAGATCCAGACCGGACGTAAGGGCTGGTTTTAAGATTCCCGACAAATTAATGCAATTTACCTCACGGTATTCACTATGGTATGTTGCCGCATAATCAACATGCTGAATCTAGAATCATGAAGAAAGTTGTTTTGATTCCACTAGTGGCAACGGCGGCACTATGGGGTTGTCAGGATACCAAACAGGATAAAGCCCAAACCGCAATTGAAGCTCAGGCGATGCAAACGGCCTGGGCGGGTGAATATCAGGGCACAACACCGTGTATGGGATGTTTATCCAGCTGTGAAGATTGTCCGGGAATGGCTGTAAAACTTCGACTAAATGAAGATGAAACCTTTGTGCTGGAACGTGAGAGTCTGAGCGGTCATAATGAGATTGAAACGATTAGCGGTAAAATCCGTTTTCAGGATGACAGTCGACAGAAGATTGAATTGCTCAACGTCGCTAAACGAAATTTACTGTTTGTTGATCTGGAAAAGGGTTTACTCGAAATTCGTGAAGATCAAACAGGCAAACGCTATCAGATGCAAAGTGATTTTATTTTAGCTGAAAGCCTAAATTCTTGATAAAAGTTTTTGTTTTATATCCCTTTTTTTATCTGAATAAAAAAGGGATTTTTATTTATTCAATTCCTGCATTTATTTCACTATTTATCAAAAAAACAGTATGCTTAGACCTGTGAAAAGGAGCATACATGTATCAGGTACTTGCACGAAAATATCGTCCTCGTAATTTCAATGAATTGGTGGGTCAAAACCATGTTTCTCGTGCCTTAACCAGTGCGCTCGAACGTGGCCGTCTGCATCATGCCTATTTGTTTACGGGCACGCGCGGTGTGGGTAAAACGACGATTGCACGTATTCTTGCAAAATGCCTGAACTGTGAAACAGGGGTGACTTCAACGCCGTGTGAGGTCTGTCCAACCTGTACTGCCGTGAATGAAGGCCGTTTTATTGACCTGATCGAGATCGATGCAGCTTCCCGTACAAAAGTTGAAGATACACGTGAACTGTTAGATAACGTTCCCTATGCACCCACTCAAGGGCGCTTCAAGGTCTATCTGATCGATGAAGTACACATGCTCTCCACCCATTCTTTCAATGCCTTGTTAAAGACGCTGGAAGAACCTCCTGAACATGTGAAGTTCCTGTTTGCAACCACAGATCCGCAAAAACTCCCGATTACGGTTATTTCGCGTTGTTTACAGTTTACTTTACGTCCATTAGCAGTCGATGAAATTACTGATCACCTAGGGCATATTTTACAAAAAGAAAGTATTCAGGCTGACCAAGATGCAATCTGGCAAATTGCTGAATCTGCACAAGGTTCATTGCGTGATGCACTGTCGCTGACCGATCAGGCCATTGCTTATGGTCAGGGTGCGATTCAGCATCAGGACGTGAAAGAGATGCTGGGCCTGATTGACCGCACCATTATCTATGACCTGATTTTGGCGGTTCACCAGAATCAGAAGGCCCGTGTCAGTGAACTTTTACTCCAGTTCCGGCAGCAGGCACTAGATGTATCTCTAGTATTAGATCAGCTGATTTCGACCTTGCATGAACTGGCACTTTTACAATATTTGCCAGATTTAAGTCTGAAATATAGTGCTGAAATTAACCAGAAAATCATGCAGCTCTCAGGACTGATTTCGGCACAAGATCTGCAGCTGTATTATCAAATTGCCTGTAAGGGTCGTGCTGATCTGCAAATGGCAGTAACGCAGGAGCAGGGCTTTGAAATGACGGTGCTGCGCTTGCTGGCTTTTCGTCCATTACAGCCAAATGAGATTCCAGCCAATACTGTACCAGTACAGCAAGTGACACCTGTATCTGCACAGCCAAGTATTGTACCCCAACAGGAAAGTGCTCCAGTTGCATCACCGGTGGTCGAAGATTTTCCATTAGATGATGGTTATGAGGATGAGCCAGAATATAGCTCAGCCACTGCGCAGTCTGAATCATCTTCTGATGATTTTCTCGATGTGGAAGATGAACCAGATTTACATACTGCGCCTGTCGAAGCACAGGCAGCAGAACCTACGACAGTTAAGCAACCAAGTACGGATCAGATTATGTTTGATCCAAGTGTGGATGATGGACTGTTTGGTTTTGATGATGTGCCGGCGGAACCAGCTATAGCAAGCACAGAAGCCTGTAGTGATGATTTCCTGTTAGAAGAATATCTTCCTGAAAATCGTGCTGCTGCGCCTGTAGAACAGAATGAGCCTGAATTCAGTTTGTTTGCAGCAGCACCTGAGCCAGAAACTGTTGAAAATATTGCAGTTGAATCCCAAGTAGCGCCTATTGCACCGACAGAAGTTGGACATGTCCAGATAGCAAATGCAGATATTTCAACAGATCGTAATCTAATGCCACAGGATATCTTGCAAATTCCGGTACAGGACATGCAAGGTGAATGGACTGTAGAAAAATGGGAATTCTGGTTCCGCAATAGCCAGCTTTCACCAGCGGTACAGGAGCTGGCACAGTACGGCATTATGACTGGGCAGATTGATGGAGAATCAGTTTTTCATATTCCGGAGCGTTACCAGCAGTTACTCGGTCAGTTGCAACATACCCTAGAAGAAGCCTTAAAACAGCAATGGACAGGTACGCAATTCAAGGTGAAGTTTGAAGATGTCAATGAACTGACACCTTATACCATGCAGCGTGAACGTAAAGTGCGTGCATTTAAACGTGCTGAGGAGTTGCTACATGCAGAGCCTGCTGTGAAAGATCTGGTACAGAACTTCGATGCAGAATTGAAGAATATTCAGCTGAAATAAGTTCTAGATTTCACAGCTACTGTGCATAAATGGACATAGGGCATCCCGCATTTTATTTGAAATCGGGGTGCTTTTTCGTGTATGACGATCGACAAAAACATGTACAAAACTGCCTTGGGCAGCAGCCTGGTCGTTGCCTTGCTTAAAAATAGCCAGGTCATAAGTCAGGGAAGAGCCTCCTAGCTTGGCGATATTGACACCAACTTCAATCACTTCAGGATAAGACAGTTCCTGATTGAACTGACAGCAGGAATTCACCACCAAACCGATATTCGGAGACGTTCGTGGGTCAAAACCGGCATGCTGGATCAGCAGGGCATTGGCTGCGGTATCAAAATAGCTGTAATAGGTGACATTATTGACATGACCATATAAATCATTGTCCGCCCAGCGGGTCTGGATGCTGAGGAAAAAAGTATATTGCTCACGGGTTTTGACAGGTGCTTTGCTCATGAATCATTTCTTATAAAAATTGAGATTAATTTAAGCTTCTAATTGGTAAACATTAGGCATAAATCGCCTGATAGATCTGTAAAGCATCCTCTACAGTCATATCACGTGGGTTGTTTTGCAGTAGTCGAGTTTGTTTCATGGCATCTTCAGCCAGCATCATTAACATATGCTCAGGAATATCCAGCTGAGCAAGTTTTAAAGGTAAACCACTGCGTTGCAGATGATTATTAAAATGATCAATAAACAGATCAGTTAAGCCATCATGACAGCCTTTACTGTGGGGATCGAGCCAGGTCATTAGTTCGGCATATTTCTGTTTGGCAGCAGGGGCATTAAACTTCAGTACTTCTGTCAGCACAATCGCATTGCTATGCCCATGGGACAGATGAAAATGCCCGCCAAGTGGATAAGCCAGTGCATGTACCGCACCAACAGGTGCGTTGGCAAAAGCCTGACCAGCCAGCATGGAACCGACCAGCATATTCTGGCGTGCTTCCAGGTCATCTCCATTATCCAGAACACGAGTCAGATTGTTGTTCAGGAGCTTTAATGCCTGTTTGGCCAGCATATCCGAATAGGGATTTTTCTTGATTTTCGATGTATACGCTTCTATGGCATGCACCATCGCATCAATGCCAGTCGCTGCCGTAATATGTTTAGGTAAACCACGGGTAAAGCTGGCATCCAGAATTGCAATATCAGCAAACAGCAAAGGCGAAACAATTCCGGTTTTGGTGGTTTCACCTGTGGTCACAATCGAAATGGGGGTGACTTCCGAACCGGTTCCTGCCGTAGTCGGGATTAGGATCAGTGGTAGACGTGGGCCTTCAACTTGATCGATACCATAGAGTTCATTCAGGCATTGGGTTTGCTGTGGATGGCTCAAGACCGCAATAATCTTGGCCACATCCAGTGAACTGCCACCACCAAAACCAATCACCACATCGATCTGTTCCTGACGGGCGAAAGAAATGGCATCCGCTATGATATGTTCTGGTGGATCTGCTTGCACATCGGCATAGATGGCATAATCCAGACCTGCTTCATTGATAATGTATAAAACTTCCTCATGCAGATTCTGCGCAATCATGCCTTGATCGGTCACCAGTAGCACGCGGACATATTTGCCTTTCTGTAGAATTTGGTGCAGCTCACGAATCGTGCCAAGTCCGGCAATGATGTTGGGAACAGTCTGAAATTGAAATCTTTGCATGGCTGCTTCCTTAATTTTTATCCAAATTCATATTATTGTGGCGTTGTGATATAGGATTCACTATACAAATAACTTAACATAAGAATCCTGAAAATAAAGTAGTGCTGAGGTTGTTTATGTCATCCAGAACGCCATTTAAGGTGTTATGTGTTTGTCTGGGAAATATTTGTCGTTCTCCCACGGCAGAGGTGGTCCTCAGACATTATTGCGATGTACATAATCTCAATATCATGATTGATTCGGCGGGAACCAGTAATTATCACCCGGGTAAAGCGCCTGATCTGCGTAGTCAGGAACATGCCCTAAAGCGTGGTTATGATCTGTCTGCATTGCGTGCCCGTCAGCTGACTCTACAGGATTTCCTTGATTTTGATCTGATGCTCGCGATGGATGAAGACAATCTCAGGGATATTCTTGCACTTCAGAAACGTGCTCAACGACAACTTGGCCAATTACGTGCTGAAGTCGCCCTGATGAGTGAATATGATTCTGACTATCCAAAACAGGCAGTACCCGATCCTTATTATGGCGGTGCTGAGGGTTTTGAACGTGTACTCAATCAGTGTGAATCCAGCAGTCTTGCGTGGATCGATGTCTTTAAAATGCAACAAAAAGAGCTTAAGGTTTAAGTCATGCAAATCCAAACACAGGTTCAACTTAAACCTTTTAATACTCTCAGTCTGGATGCAATTGCATCACATTACTGCAAAATTCAATCAAATGATGATCTGATTCAGGCTCTGGATTTTGCCAAACAGCAACAGCTGAATGTTCTGATTCTGTCTGGTGGTAGCAATATGCTTTTACCGGAACAGATTCATGCACTGGTATTGCATATGGACATTCAGGGCATTGAACTGCTGGATGCGGATGATCAGGTGCAACGCCTTCGTGTTGGAGCAGGCCAGAGTTGGCATGATTTTGTATTATGGACCACACAGCAAGACTTTTATGGCCTGCAAAATCTGGCTTTAATTCCAGGTCTTGTTGGTGCTTCGCCAGTACAAAATATTGGTGCCTATGGGGTAGAGGTCGGGGAATTTATTGAAAGCGTTGAAGTCTATGATCGTGAAAATCACAGTTTTAGCTCAATCAAAGCAGCAGATTGTGACTTCGCCTACCGTCATAGTATCTTTAAAGATCATCCGGGTCGTTACATTATTACCCATGTCATCTTCCGTCTGTTGAAACAGCCGGAGCTTAAACTCAATTATGGTGACCTGAAAACAGCAGTGGGTGAGGAACAGACGCCAGAAAATCTGGAGCGCCAAGTGATTCAGATTCGTCAGAGCAAATTGCCTGATCCTAAAGAATATCCAAATGTGGGTAGTTTCTTTAAAAATCCAGTAGTTGATTTACAATTCTTTGACCAAATTGCTCAACAATTTCCGAATTTACCTCATTATCCACAGCCAAATAATCAAGTTAAAATGGCAGCCGGCTGGTTAATTGACCAAAGCGGATGGAAAGGTAAACAGCTGGGGTCAGTCGGTATGTTCCATAAGCAGGCGCTGGTGCTGGTGAATTATGCCAATGCCTCGCTCAAGGACGTGCGTGCAACCTACCAAGCCGTACAGGCGGATGTTCAGGAAAAATTTGGGGTTCTGCTTGAACCGGAGCCAGTTTTATTTGCTGAAAATGGCATGATCCGCTCACATCAGGATTAAAGGATAAATAGATGGATAAAGCACACTGGATGGTTCGAATAGTTCAAGTAGTCTCAGTACTATTTGTGCTGTGCGCACTGTTCGTAGTCTTTCTTTATTCGCCGTTTTATTCACATCTGGTGGTCAAAGGACTGAACTATTTTGTTCCGGTCGAGGTCAATCAGATCGCGGCTGAAAGCCAGAAACAGGCTTCCTTAAGTGTTAATGAAACACTGGAGCCAGGTTCTGAGCTATGGATTGCGCGTCAGGCCTATCTCAAGGTGATGGAAGAAGATATTTCCAAAAATCAGTCACAGAACCTGTCACTGATTCAGGCACGCTATAAAGCTTTACAGCAGTTACTTGAAGATGAACGTGAAGCTGAGGCAGAAAAATCTGAACAGCAGAAAGTTCAGGTACCATTGCTGGTGACTGAAACAGAAGCAGCTGATGTAGTAGAACCAGATGATCTGACTGAATTGTTAAGCTTGAGCAGTGATGAAAATGCTGCCCAGATGGGACAGTTTATAGAATTCTTGAAAAGCTATGATGTTGAACAGCATCAGCAAAATATTGCGCAAATGACCAATGTGGAATTTGCCGAAGACCTCGCGACTTTAAATCATGGCCAAAAGCCAGTGCAGGATGAGATGTCCAAACCTTATGCTATTGTGGTCTTGGGCGGCGGTTTGACCCTGCATGAAAATGGCAAAGATATTATCGTCAATGACTATACTCGTCTGCGCCTGGAAAAAACCCTGGAAACCGAAAAACAGTATGATCTGCCGATTGTTTTGAGTGGTGTAGAAGCACCGTATATGCAACGCTGGTTGCAGGCCTATGACGTAGATGCCAAACTTCTTGAAGACCGTAGTATGAATACCTGTGAGAATTCTCGTTTCAGCTCATTGCTGTTACAGAAGAAGGGTGGAGCCCCTACGGTGATCTTGATCACGGACCGCTATCATATGCCGCGTACACGCCGTCTGTTCGCACTTAACGGTATTCAGACCATTCCGGTGGAAGCGCCAATGCCAAATTCACTTACTACATGGCGTCCAAGTGTTAAAAACTATGATCATAGCCGACGGGCTAACTATGAACTCTTAGCAACACTTCGGGATGTGTGGTTTGGATCAAGTGACTGTCGGGAGGTACCTTAATGTCAGATATCCCATTTTTAAACCCGACAATTCTCAAACAGCTGGAATTACCAGTCCCCAACCGGGATATTACACCACAGCTGTTGCAACCATTAAATCTGAATCGGGACATGCAGTCTACGCTGGAATTACAGGCTTACCGGAAACTGTATGGTTTTGACCTGCTCAATGCGAAACACTGGCAAGGTTATGTGCAAATGCCATTGTTTAAATTGCATGTGCAAGTCTTTGAGCCGGATCTGACCGAAAGCCGTTTTGATAAAATTCAGGGAACGGTGTTTCTATTGCATGGCTATCTAGAACATAGCGGGATCTATCAGCCAATTGTCAAAGAGCTACTGGAAGAAGGGTTTAGTGTACTCACCTTTGATTTGCCGGGGCACGGTTTGAGTAATGGTTCATCAGCCAATATTCAGAACTTTGACCATTATCAGCAGGTATTGCATGCAGTACACCGTTATGTACGTCATGCAACGCAGTTGCCAAAACCATGGTTAGGTATCGGACAAAGTACTGGTGGTGCAATCTGGATGCACCACTTGCTGGAGTTTGCAGAACGTCGTGAAAATCCCTTTGTAGATCGCGTACTGCTACTTTCACCACTGATTCGTCCAGCTAAAACAGCATGGTGGCATAACTCTGTAGGTCTCGGGATTATTCGCCGGATTAAGCGTGAAGTACCACGCCATTTCAGACGTAATAACCATAACCCTGAATTCCTGCGCTTTGTACGTTTAAAAGATCCATTACAACCCCGTATGATGGGCATGGACTGGATTCTCGCGATGTCACGCTGGATGCAGCAGATGGAAGACCGGCCAGCTTGCCGTATTCCGGTATGGCTGGCACAGGGTGCGCAGGATCAGACGGTGGATTGGCGTTATAATATCGAATTTATTCGGCGTAAATTCCGCCTGCAGACATTGTTGATGTTAGAGGAAGGTTCGCATCAGTTGATTAATGAGCGCGCTGATATTCGTGCGGCACTGACCGGTCTGATTCCAGCCTTTCTGCATGCGCAGGGTGGTCGAACTTATTATTAAGTTCAGATGATGAATAGTAGATAAGGCGATTCTAAAGAATCGCCTTTTTCATTTAGAAGTACTTAAAATTTTTCTGCAGTTGCGATATTCCACATACGGTAATAAAAGTTTTCTTCATCACGATTTTCACAATGGAGGAGCTCATTTTCCTTCATCCAGAAGTGCAATTGTGCATAGTTTTTAATCTCATGGCTGTTGATGCGTTGAGCCAGTTGATGAGGTTTAATACCAGATGGATGACAAACACCAGCAGAAGCGATCATTTCGGAGAGGGCTTTAAGGGTGCTTTTATGATAATTATAAACCCGTTCTGCCTTGCTTGGCACATGTAGCGCCTTTTGGCGGCTCTTATCCTGAGTAGTGACACCAACCGGACACTGGTTAGTATGACAGCTTTGCGCTTGAATACAGCCAATAGCAAACATAAAACCACGCGCTGAGTTGACCCAGTCTGCACCAATGGCGATCGTACTGGCGATATCGAATGCACTAATGATCTTGCCGCTTGCACCAATTTTGATCTGTTTGCGTAATCCTGCACCCACTAATGTGTTATGAACGAACAATAAGCCTTCACGTAGGGGGACACCAATATTATCAATCATCTCAATCGGTGCTGCACCTGTACCGCCTTCTGAACCATCGACCACAATGAAGTCTGGCAGGATTTTGGTATGCAGCATCGCTTTGACGATACTCATAAATTGCCAAGGCTGCCCCAGACATAGCTTAAAACCAACCGGTTTGCCACCAGACAGCTCACGTAATTGCTGAATGAATTCCATCATTTCAATTGGGGTGCCAAACGCAGGATGACTGGCTGGCGAAACACAGTCATGTTCGCGGCTAACTCCGCGAATCTCGGCAATTTCCTCAGAAATCTTGGCTTTTGGAAGAATCCCACCGTGTCCTGGTTTCGCACCTTGAGACAACTTGATTTCAATCATTTTCACTTGTGGAATTTTGGCTTTCTCCGCAAATTTGACCGGATCAAACTGGCCGTCCAGTGTACGACAACCAAAGTAAGCACTACCAATTTCCCAAACCAGGTCTCCGCCATTTTCCAGATGATAAGGGCTAATACTGCCTTCACCCGTATCATGGTAGAAATTGCCCATTTTGGCACCCAGATTAAGCGCGCGGATGGCATTGGCACTCATACTGCCAAAACTCATGGCGGAAATATTCATGATTGAAGCACTATAAGGCTGCTTGCATTGTTCATTGCCAATCGTAATCCTGAAAGTTGCTGGATCTGCGGGTGGGCAAGGGATAATCGAATGCGTGACAAACTTATAGTCATGGTTATAGACATCAATAATTGAACCAAAAGGCTTGTCAGAATTTTCATTTTTAGCGCGTTGATAAACCAGACTGCGCTGCATACGGGAAAAAGGCAGGGCATCCTGATCGGCTTCAATAAAGTACTGGCGAATTTCAGGGCGGAACTCTTCAAATAGGAAGCGGAAATGACCCATAATCGGATAATTCCTGAGAATAGAATGCCGGTGTTGTAGTACATCATATAGCCCCACCACACTCAGAACAGCGCTAATAATCCACAGCGTATTGACCAGCGTTTGAGGCATGAAATAGTAAATATAGCGGGGCGAATAGCCGATATGAAAGCCGGTAAATACCAACGCAATAAAGATACAAAGGAACCAGATGGAATAGCGTGAAAAGAAAGTATTCAGCAGTTTATGCCGGACAAGTTGAGCTGGATTTGCCATAAAATCTTGATTCCCTGTTGTTCTTATCAGACCTTCAGATTTTCAAGGCTTGGCGGTTTTATACAAGAACAAAATTGTTATTCGATTTTATAGGTTTAACTTGGAAAGATGGTTTGGATTGAAAATTAATCAAAATGGATATGTTTAGCAGGAAAAATCCTATGAAAAAAATCTGCAAAAGGCATCGCTTCTTTTTATTTCACATGCAGGAAAAGCTGGTTTAAAGTTATTTTATCCAATAGCGGGGGAGATGGTATGACGAAGAAATCAATCCGGTTCAATACTGCAGAGCTGGCGTGCTCATGTATGTAATGCCCTTAACTATGAAACTTCCTTACTGCATATATCTGGGGGAACAAGACAGATATATGCAGGATCAGCAGCCGATTAACCAGAACAATAACAAAAACAATATAAAAAATTATGAGTCCCGGGAATGGGACTTTTTTATGTCAGTTTTTATGCTTCGTCTTGTTGATATACGGCTCGGGAAACGTGCTCAGGTTCAATTTTTTGAATTTTGTTACCAAAGCTGCGTAGCCACCATACCAGCTGTGAAGTAAAAGGAACCGTGGCACTAATAAGAGCCATACCATGATCAAGTTTTTCAATCTGTTGGTCGCGGCTGAGCTGGCTTTCTTCAAAATAATGTGCATCTGCTTCAGGCATGTGCAGCTTCAGCATGACATTTTCAGTAGGCTGGTCAAAGTTGACCCGGAAGCCCAAAGCACCGGATTCAATATATTCATCAATATCAAAGTTCACCGGATGCAGGGCACGCGTATTTAAAACATTCGCAGACTTAAAGCGGTGCAAGGCAAAGGTCTGAATATCGGATTTGTCATGACGGGTACATACCAGATAAATGATCGAACCTTTCTGTACTAATGCCAGCGGATTAAGAATATAGGTTTTTTCTTCACTATTTTGCCCACGACCCTGATAGATACATTCCAGCTGCTTGTCCTGTAACAGACCTTCATAAACCGCCTGTTGTGCCTGACGGTCGACAACAGGTGGAATCAGCGGCTGAGTCGCAGGAACGATACGGACCCGGTTAATCCATTGTCGTACATTGTTCTGGGTTGACAGGCTGCGACGTGCGAGATCAAACCAGGGATTCATTTCTTCAATCAGACTGGGTGGTAACAGATGTTTGAGATGTTCCTCAACCATCATAAACGTCACTGCTTGTGAACTGGTCATGTGCGGCAGACTTTGAATCGGTGCATCGGAACGCCAACGCCAGCCCTGTGGAATAGTTTTGCTGCTTTCAATGGGAAAACGCTGCGCAATCTGATTCAGGTCACGCTGAATAGTGCGCAAACTAATTTCCACACCTTCACGTTCCAGGATTTCCTGCAATTCGCGAGTGCCCATCCATTTCCCGGTCGTCAGGCGCGATAAAATTTGCCATTGGCGATAAAGGCTATTCGAAGTTTCTTTTTCTTGTGCGGTCATAAGCTGAAATCAGGATCTGCAAATTGAGAAAAAATCATTAACACAATAAAAAATCTCTATTTTTTTCGCAAGTATTTTAAGTAATCGAGAATAGCAGAATAGATACACATTGGTGCAAAAATGCCATTGAGTCACTTGGAATTAAAGGGATTAATGGTAAGTACAAAAATACCGCATGGCATGGATATTGCTTTGTTAAATATACAATTTGATTACAATACGACGAGGTTTGTATGCTAAAAGAAACCCAGGATACAAATATCACAACGACTATAGAAAATTTTACAACAACGGCGATTAACACTAATTTTACAGAATCGAAGGACACGGTAGCAACTCACACAGGCAAACCTCTACAAGTGCTGCAGCAGATGGCATCTAAATTCTTTAATGAAATGCGTGATGACCAGAATATGAATGGTCTGGCTGGGCAAAAAATCGAAGAGTGGCTGTCAAAGCATACTTTAGATGAGCTTAACACCCTGAATAAATTGGCAAAAGAACATTTTCTTTATGAAGGAATTACCTTCACGGTTTATGGAGATGAAGAAGGCACCGAACGTACCATCCCTTTTGACATTATTCCACGCGTGATTGCACGCAAGCAATGGAATATGGTGGCACTCGGTTGTGAACAGCGTGTTAAAGCCCTGAACCTGTTTTTGCATGACATCTATCATCAGCAGGACATCCTCAAAGCTGGGATTGTGCCTGAGCTGCAAGTGCTGACCCATGAGGCTTATCAGCCACACATGTATCAGCATAGTCTAAAAGGCAGCATTTATAGTCAGATCAGTGGCATTGATATTATCCGTGACTCAAAGGGTGAATTCTATGTACTTGAAGATAACCTAAGGACCCCTTCAGGTGTGTCTTATATGCTGGAAAGCCGCAAGATCAGTGAAAAGCTGATGCTGAGCCTGTTTGAACAGACACCTATTGCTGGTATAGAGCAATACCCACATTTACTCAAAGAAATTCTGGCAGAAAACTCAGCTGTCGATAATCCCTTTATCGTGGTCCTGACTCCGGGCCGTTTTAATAGTGCCTACTATGAACATGCTTTCCTGGCAAGGGAAATGGATGTGCCATTAGTGACATCACGTGACCTTTATGTAGAGAACGCGAAAGTTTATGTAAAAACTATACGTGGTCGTCAGCAGGTAGATGTTATTTATAGACGTGTCGATGATGCCTATATCGATCCGCTTTGTTTTAAACCTGATAGTACCCTTGGCGTACCAGGCCTGATGTCTGCCTATTTGCAGCACAACGTTGTTATTGCGAATGCACCGGGAACCGGTGTAGCAGATGACAAGTCGATCTATCCTTATGTGGATAAGATGATTAATTTCTACCTTGGCGAACAACCCATTTTGAAGAATGTTCCAACTTATCAATGCCGTGAGGCTAAAGATCTCAGTTATGTATTGGCGCATCTTGATGAGCTGGTTGTGAAAGAAGCCCAAGGTTCAGGTGGCTATGGCATGCTGATCGGTCCACAGGCGTCTAGACAGCAGATTGAAACCTTTAGAGAGAAAATCATGGCTGCGCCACATTTATATATTGCCCAACCAACGCTGGATCTGTCCGTCAGCCCAACCTTAACCAATTATGGCATTGCAGAACGTCATATTGATTTGCGTCCATTTGTACTCAGCTCACCTTATCGTACTGAAATCGTACCAGGTGGACTGACACGTGTAGCAATGCAAGCAGGTTCGCTGGTCGTGAATTCCTCCCAAGGCGGTGGCATTAAAGACACCTGGATTGTTGATAACCTCCATTCATAAAAATAGCAAAGAAGGAATTTGTCATGCTCTTACTTAATTCCAATGCGCAACACATTTTTTGGTTGGGTCGCTACTTATCAAGAACACAGTTTTTATGTGCCCATTTTCCATTTTTAGAAGATGATGCGGCAGTCGCATATGCGCATGCATTCTGCCTGCCAGCCTTTGATGCCAGTTCGCTAAATGAACTGGTGCTGGATCCGGCTCAACCTTATTCATTCCATCAACAGTTTAAAGTGGCCCGTGACAATATTCAGGAACTACGTGGTGTACTGTCTGCCAAAGCTTATGCAGAACTGAACCGCCTGATTCGTACTGCTGATCAGAATGCCGGTTATATCTGTGATGTCGTGACAGATTGTCAGGATATTCTGGAAGGTGAAGCTCCGGATGTGTTTCTGTTTTTTAGTCTGGGTCAATGTCTGGAAAAGCTTGATCAGGAGCTACGTCTAGGTGAAGACACCACCACTACAATTGCAAAAATTGATTATGTGATTGAATCTTTGGTTGAGATGGGCTGGTCAGATCTGAATGAATACTGGAACCAGCTACGTGACCATACAGACCTGATCAATTTTTATCAATTCAGTGATTATATTCATCATATGTTTGAGATTAATGTATGAAGTTGATGGTGAATCACCAAACACATTATAGTTATACCGAGACTGTCACCAGTAGTATTCAGTACATTAAGATGATGCCTTCCAGTAATGTACATCAGCAGGTACATTCCTGGGATGTCAGCGTGCCGGGCAGTCGGGAGCTGAGCCGGGATGCCTTTCATAATTTGTGGATTACCAGTACTCAGCGCACACCTTATCAGTACTTAATCATTATGGCGCAAGGTATAGTCGATTTAAATCCCTTGAATAATGATCAGGGAATGAATGATCAGATCAATCCAAACCTGTTCTTGCAGCCGACTTCAACTACTCAGTGCAATGAGGAGATGAAGGACTTTGTAAAACAGTATGTGCCAGTTTCAACACGTCTAAATCTGATCGCCTTGGCTCAGGCGGTATTGGAGCATGTACCGTATATAACAAATAGTAGCTCGGTACATGGATCCGCCATTGATGCTTTTGAGGCGAAACAGGGTGTCTGTCAGGATCATGCTCATATTTTCATTGCCATGTGCAAATATCTGGGCTTACCGGCACGTTATGTTTCGGGTTATTTGTATGCTCAAAATACTTCTCATCTGGCCAGTCATGCCTGGGCAGAGGTATTTATTGACCAAGCTTGGTATTGCTTTGATGTAAGTAATCAGTTATTTGTACCTAGTGCACATATTTATGTTGCCATTGGGCGCGACTATTGGGACGTCGCGCCGGTACGTGGGGTAAGAGAAAAGGGCGGAGTGGAATCCATGCATTCCATCGTCCAGGTTCTAAGTTGTTAGTAAGGACAAAAAATGACTTATTGTTGTGCGCTTCGTTTGGAGCAGGGGATGGTGTTCATTAGTGACACTCGGACAAATGCGGGTGTAGATCATATATCGGTGTTTCGCAAATTATATACCTTTGGTATTCCGGGTGAGCGCGTCATTGTTATTCAGGCATCAGGAAATCTGGCTACGACACAAGCGGTGATCGGGCATATTAAAAATCAGCTGGAACTGAATCAGGAACCTAATATTCTCAGCTTGCATACCATGTTTGAAGTCGCGGAACTGGTCGGCCGTACCTTGAAGCATGTGATTGAAAGTGTAACTACAGATACCATGGAGCAAAGCAACTATTATTGCAGCTTATTGGTGGGAGGTCAGATTGCCGGACAAGATATGCAGCTCTATCATATTTATCCACAAGGCAACTTTATCTGTGCAACCAGTGATACGCCGTATTTCCAGATCGGGGAAAGTAAATATGGCAAGCCAATTCTGGATCGGGCACTCAGCTATGATATGCCGCTAGATGAAGCACTGCGATGTTCACTGATTTCTTTCGCTTCGACTTTACGTTCCAATGTTTCCGTAGGTATGCCGTTGGATGTGCTGGTTTATCATAAAGACACATTTGAAATTCCGGCAGGTAAACGCATTCAGGAAGATGATGAATATTTCACCAAAATCAGTAAGCAGTGGTCGGATACTTTGAAGAAAGGTTTACAGGAATTACCTAAGCCAACTTTAGATTATTTTCAATAAAACTATCTATCTGTTTGATATCACGTTACAGTGGCATGGTAAATTTAAGAAAATTTAAATTACAGAGGTTAGCATGCATCATTTTTGTTATGCCAGTCAGAGTACCTCTGATAAGTCGAATTTGCTCGATGACTTAACGGATATTCTGGCCGAAGCACGAGATTTTAATTATCGTCACGATATTACTGGGGCGTTATATTTTGCAGATGGCTATTTTTTTCAATGTCTTGAAGGTAAATTGGAACATCTGAATGTATTATTTGAAAAGCTAAGTAAAGATCCACGGCATGAGAATATCAAACGTTTTGAAATGCGTCCGCTTGAGCAGATTAATTTTGCCGGCTGGTCGATGAAGTATATTTCACGACGCGATGAAATCCGGGACTTTTGTACAAATATGGGTTTTAATGACTTTACACCACATAGTTTTGAACAAGTGCATGTAGACGCGCTATTAACTCAGCTACAAACTCAAGACCAAGAAGAAACTACAGAAAATTAAATTAAAAAGCCCAATTAATATTGGGCTTTTTAATGCACGGTATTTTAAACCAGTTTTCGGACTGGGCGTGCAGACATACGACACAGCAATTCATAGCCGATAGTGCCATTTGCTTCAGCGACATCATCGACCAGACGGGTTTTACCCCACAGTTCTACTTCAGTGCCAAGCTGCAGACTGAGATCAGTTGCATCTATCGCGATCATATCCATTGCAACACGACCAATCACGCGAGTCTGTTGTCCATTAATTGTGACATAATTCTGTTTCGGGAAGGCGCGTGGATAACCATCACCATAGCCAATTGAAACAATAGCCAATGTCATGTCCTGATCTGCGGTGAAAGTTGAACCATAGCCGACATGTTCACCCGTTTTGATATTATTCAATGCAATCACTTCGGCAGTAAACGTCATGACTGGTTTTAGATCCAGATCATGTACAGTTTTGTCTGCGAATGGAGTCGCGCCGTAGAGCATGATGCCCGGACGAACAAAGTCAAAATGCAATTCTGGATATTTATAGATCGCAGCTGAGTTACAGCAAGAACCCATTAAAGGTGCGCAGTCATTTTTTACTTCAAGAAACTGCTGGATTTGCTGTTCATTGAGTGGATGTTCCGCATCAGCATTGGCAAAGTGCATCGCCAGCACGCAGGTAAAACCTTCTGCTTTTAATTGATTGATCACATTTTTAATCACATCAATTTTAAAACCAAGACGGTTCATACCGCTGTTGAGTTTTACCCAAACTTTTAAGCCTTTCGCAATATAGGCTTCTTTATTTGCCAGTAACCAGTCCAGTTGTGGCTGATGATGCACAATGACTTCAATATTCTGAGCGATCACAACCTGCATTTCATCTGCAGAGAAAATGCCTTCGATTAGGGTAATGGGTTGCTGATAGCCGAGTGCACGAATTTCCAGTGCTTCCTGAAGGCAGGCGACACCGAAGGCATCGCTATCTTTTAAGGCTGCTAAGCAGTCTTTAACTCCATGTCCGTAAGCATTGGCTTTAACCATGCTGACGATTTTAGCGGTTGGGGCAAGTTGTTTGACACGGTTTAAATTATATTGCAGTGCTGTACTGTCAATATAAACTGTTGCTTGGCGCACCCTAGATACTCCTGCGGGATGACAAAATGATGTTGTGTGAAATACACAAAAGAGGGAGAGAAATAACTGTTTTGATAAAACAAAATCAGTCATTTCAAAACTGTAAATATTGTAGTCCTATCTGCCACAAATGGACATGCTCATTTATATAATTTCCTCCAAGGTATACTTAAGCAATAAAAAAAGAGACCATTTGAGTCTCTTTTTTTAATCAGGTTTAAGCAGAATATTTACTCTTCATCATCATACTGCGCATAGAACTCAGGAGAGAGGTTACTAAAGCGCGTGTATTGACCTTCAAAAGCCAGACGCACAGTACCAATTGGACCATTACGCTGTTTACCGATAATAATTTCGGCAGTCCCGGCTTCTTTAGATTCCTTGTTATAGACTTCATCACGGTAGATAAACATGATCAAATCGGCATCCTGCTCGATCGCACCAGATTCACGCAAGTCAGACATGACTGGACGTTTGTTTGGACGGTTTTCCAGAGAGCGGTTCAACTGCGATAAGGCAATGACAGGGCACTGCATTTCTTTAGCGAGCGCTTTTAAGCTACGAGAAATTTCCGAAATCTCGCCGACACGGTTATCACCCATGCCAGGCACTTTCATGAGCTGCAAGTAATCGACCATGATACAGCCGAGCTTACCGCCATGCATTTTGGCAATGCGACGCGCACGCGCACGAACTTCCGTTGGTGGCAGAGCAGAGGAGTCATCGATATACAGGTTCTTTTCTTGCAAATGCACAATGGTGCTGGTGACTTTAGACCATTCATCACTGTCCATTTTACCGGCACGTAAATGACCCTGATGCACACGACCAAAGGATGAAATCAAACGCATGGCAATCGAGTCGGCTGGCATCTCCATCGAGTAAACCAGAGCAGGCAGGTTATTGTTAAACAGTACACTTTCGACCAGATTCATGGCAAAGGTGGTTTTACCCATCGATGGACGGGCTGCGACAATAATCAGGTCACCAGATTGCATGCCGGAAGTTTTGTTGTCGAGTTCGACGAAGCCGGTGGTGAGACCGGTAATCGAACCTTCCATTTGTGAAAGTTCATTCAATTTATCAAAGACATCTGCAACAACGGTATTGATTGCCTTCGGCCCTTGTGCCTTGGCATTATTATTATGTTGCTCGGCAATCGAAAAAATATTGGTTTCTGCCAGATCCAGAATTTCACTGACGCTACGACCTTTGGTATCATAGGCATTTTGCAGGATTTCAGAACTGACTTTAATCATGCTACGTAGAGTCGAGAATTCCTTGATCTTGTTGGCGTAGGTTTCCAGGTTGTAGAAACTTGATGGCGAGTCAGCCATGAGCTGCATCAGGTATTCTTCACCACCGATGGCATCCAGCAGATTCTGTTTAATCAGCCAGTCATGCACCAGTACGGCATCGTAAGGAGAGTTGTCCTTGGACAGCTGATCAATCGCACGGAAGATGTATTTATGGCGGGTTGCATAAAAATCGTTCTCAGTAAGCACATCACCGACTTGTTCAAAAGATTCGGCAACCGTCATTAAGGCAGCAAGTACAGCTTGTTCAATCGCTAAATTGTGCGGAGGTGTGCGAAACTCCTTGAGCTGAGTATCAGCAACAATTTCTGGTTTAGCGCTGTTCTGCTTAGTGCTGGCATTCGCCTGTGACATATAAAGCCCTGAATTTTAATACAATGGTTTAAATATTCTCGGAGATGGATAGCAACTATCAACTACGAAGTGAAATAATACGCGTTCCGTTAAAAAATGCGAAGTGTATTTTTAAAATTACGCGAATAATAAAATGAAAGTGAGATATACCATATCTTCGAATTATTTTAGATAAAAAAAGAGCATGCCAAAGCATGCTCTTTTTCTTGGTGAGAAATTACTCAGCTACGATAGTAACTAGAACTTCTGCAACAACATCATGGTGCAATTGGATTGCGATGTTGAATTCACCAGTGTTACGAAGTGCGCCATTTGGAAGACGTACTTCTGCACGGTCAACTGTAAGACCAGCATTTGTCAACGCGTCAGCGATATCACGAGTACCGATAGAACCGAACAGTTTACCTTCATCACCAGCTTTCGCAGTGATTACGATATTTACTTCGTTCAATTGGTCAGCACGTGCTTGAGCAGCAGCTAAAATATCAGCTTCAGCTTTCTCAAGTTCAGCACGACGAGCTTCAAAAGCCGCAGTGTTTGACTCAGTAGCAGCAACTGCCATACCTTGTGGGATCAAGAAGTTACGGCCGTAACCAGCTTTAACTGAAACTTTATCACCAAGTTTACCAAGGTTTTTAATGCGTTGTAATAAGATAATATCCACAGCTCAACCTCACTTATGATTGTCAGTGTAAGGGATCAAAGACAAGTAGCGAGCTTGTTTAATAGCAAGCGCTAATTGACGTTGGTAACGAGCTTTAGTACCTGTAATACGGCTAGGAACAATCTTGCCGTTTTCAGTGATGTACTGTTTTAAAGTGTCGATATCTTTGTAGTCGATGTACGTAACGTTCTCAGCTGTAAAGCGGCAGAACTTGCGACGACGGTAAAAACGTGCCATGTTAGGTTCTCCTTATGCTTCAGCAGAGTCTTGAGCGTGTTGTGCTTCTTCACGTTGAGCTTTACGCGCGCGTTTTTCTTCAGCACTCTTAGCCAATAGTGACTCTTCAGTGATAGCGTTTTCACGACGGATGATAAGGCTACGAATGATTGCGTCGTTATAACGGAATAATTCTTCAAGCTCATCAAGAGTAGTTTGACCACACTCAACATTCATAAGAATGTAGTGAGCTTTGTGGATCTTGTTGATTGGGTAAGCCAATTGACGACGGCCCCAGTCTTCAAGACGGTGGATTTGACCTTCAGCTTCTTTGATGTGAGTTAGGTAACGTTCTACCATACCCACAACTTGATCGCTTTGGTCTGGATGTACCAATAGTACGATTTCGTAGTGACGCATTGTCAGCTCCTTACGGTTTAAACAGCCCCAATTTTTAAGTCAATTGAAGCAAGGAGTCACAACCAAGGTTGTGTCGCAATATTTGCGAAGCGTGAAGTTTAGTGGGTTTTGGGGAGAAATACAACCAGATTGGCAAGAATTGCATAATTAAACAGCGGTTTTGTACGGGCTGGAATGAGTAGCACAGAAAAGAGAAGAGAAAATTGACTGAGATTAATTAATTGGTGATTTAATGATGGTTGGTAATGAGATAATTCTAATCTCGCCATCTCGCCATCTCGCCATCTCGCCATCTCGCCATCTCGCCATCTCGCCATAATGAGTATCTTTTTACTCAAGTAGAATTCTTATTTTATGCGTTAAATGCACTTTAGAAAGATTGAAGTGTATTTTTGCAGTTGGTTTCAGAAAGACAGGATTTTAAAAGGCAAGAGTAGAAGTATTTAAAAGAGAGTCGAGGGAAATAACAGGCTTAAATAAAAAAAGATAGAGTAAAACTCTATCTTTTAAAAAATGATGTATGGCATTTGGGGAGCAGTCGATGTAAAGCAGAACAGAATACTGATCACAGTAATCAGCTTCACAGAATACATAAAATACTGCTTGGCCCACGCCTCATCATCTTTAGCCTTAAAGCCCTGAATACTTAAATAAATCCAGTACAAGGTTAAGATGTTCAACACCGCCATATAGAGCCAGTTGGCATAGCCAAAGAAAAACAGGCCATTCATGACAACCCCAAACAGAATCACATAAATCAGCGATTCGACCTTGGTGCGGTGAATTGAACGTGCTACAGGTAGAATAGGAATACCTGCATTTTTGTAATCTTGAAAACGGTAAACTGCAATTCCCCACGAGTGAGGCATTTGCCAGAAGGCATACCCAACGAAGATCAGCAGGGCACCTAAGTCAAACTGATTTGCAACTGCGGTATAACCAATCACAGGCGGAGCTGCGCCGGAAATACTGCCTACCAGAGTCTGGTGAATAGTTGTTCGTTTTGTCCATAAGCTGTAAAAACCAACGTATACGACAAAACCAATAACTGCGAATAGGAAAGCGTATGCATTTACCCAAAACCAGAGAACACTAAAACCGACCAGGCCTAATACAAAAGCAAAGGCAAGTGCGACAGGTTCAGAAATGGTTTTTTTAACAAGAGCACGATTTTGTGTGCGCTGCATTTTCTGGTCGATGTCCTGGTCAATTACATTATTGACCACACATCCTGATGCTACAACGAATGTAGTACCAAAAAGGGTAAGGAGCAGGAGAAGGAAATCTACAGAACCTTGAGCGGCTACAAAGTAGCCGCCCAAAGTGGTAACAAAGTTACCAAAGAGAATTCCTGGCTTAGTCAGGAATAAATACTTTTTCAGCATGACAACCAGTTTAGATCATCATGTTGTAGTGAAGGTAGTTCATGATCCATACAGAACCTACTAAAAGAATAGCAATGGTTAAGATGGTATACACAAATGCAATTACGTTCCAGCGTTGCTCTGAAGAAGAGTTCATGTGCAGGAAGTAAATCAGCTGTACAAGAATCTGAGCAACCGCAGTGATCGCGATGACAGTAATCAAGATACCACGGCCAAAACCGCCCGCCATAACCATACCGAATGGAATTACAGTAAGGATAACAGACAGGATGAAGCCGATAGTGTATTGCTTCACGTTACCGTGTGATTCGCCAGCAGCGTTATGATCATGACTCATTACAGAACTCCCATCAAGTAAACTACGCTGAATACACAGATCCATACGATGTCAAGGAAGTGCCAGAACAAGCTTAGGCAAGCTAGACGACGCGTGTTTGCAAGAGTCAAACCATATTTCTTGATTTGAATCATAAGCACGATCATCCAGACCAGACCAGAAGTTACGTGAATACCGTGCGTACCTACCAAAGTAAAGAACGCAGATAAGAACGCACTTGTGCTTGGACCGTGACCCGCATGAACTAAGTGATTGAACTCATATAGTTCCATGCCGATAAAGATAGCACCGAATACCCAAGTAATCGCTAACCAAGTCAGTACTTTTGCAACGTCTTTTTTGTATGCAGCAAGAACTGCAAAACCAAAGGTTACAGAAGAGATCAGAAGGGCGAAGGTTTCAGTAAGAACGAAACCTAAAGAATCGCCAAACAGATCTTTCGCACTTGGAGTGCCCACAGGAATGTGGCTACTCAAAACAGCGAATGCAATGAAGAGTGTACCGAAAAGGACAAGGTCACTCATCAAGTAAGTCCAGAAACCAAAGACAGTGATGTCAGTATCATCGTGATGATGATGCTCATCGTGTCCGTGGTTGTCGTGATGAAGTACTTCAGCCATGGTCTTAGTCCTTCTTCAAGTGTTTTTCAAGGATCGCATAGCGTTCACTTTCGATACGCTCAACTTCAGCAGCTGGGACATAGTAATCCACTTTCTTGGTGAAAGAAGAAACGATGAAGCTGATGATAGATGCAACGAAAGTAACAACTACTAACCACCAGATGTGCCAGATTAACGCGAAGCCCATAACAGTGATGAACATGGCGATAACGAAACCAGCAGCACGGTTAGTCGGCATATGGATGTCTTCGTACTTGGTTGGTTTTGCGTATGCAACACCATTCTCTTTGTCAGTCCAGAAAGTATCAATACCATTGATCTTTGGAAGGTAAGCAAAGTTATAGAATGGAGATGGAGACGAAGTAGCCCACTCAAGTGTACGACCATCCCAGATATCGCCTGTATAGTCCATATTTTGTTCGCGTTGCAAGAAACCAACAACGATCTGCATAACGAAGCAGGCAATACCTAGTGCAATAAGAATCGCACCGAACATCGCGATATTTACATATGGGTCCCATTCTGGGTTGTCAAATGTATTCAGACGACGAGTCATACCCATGAAACCAAGGATATAAAGTGGCATGAATGCAAAGTAGAAACCGAAGAACCAGAACCAGAACGCTGCTTTACCCCAAGTTTCATTTAGCTTCCAACCAAACATTTTTGGCCAGTAGTAAATGATACCTGCGAACATTGCGAATACTACACCGCCAATAATTACGTTATGGAAGTGAGCAATCAGGAATAAAGAGTTATGTACCAGGAAGTCCGCTGGTGGAACTGCCATCAATACACCTGTTAAACCACCGATACCGAAAGTCACAAGGAAGCCAAGTGTCCATAGCATTGGAGTGGTGTAAGTGATGCGGCCCTTGTACATGGTGAACAACCAAGAGAAGATTTTTACACCAGTCGGGATCGCAATAATCATGGTCATGATACCGAAGAACGCGTTAACGTTGGCACCAGCACCCATTGTAAAGAAGTGGTGAACCCAAACAACCAGTGAAAGAACACCAATTGCTACAGTTGCGTACACCATAGATTTGTAGCCGAACAATGCTTTGCGTGAGAACACTGAAGTTACTTCTGAGTAAATACCAAAAGCTGGTAATACCAAGATATAAACTTCTGGGTGACCCCAAGTCCAAATCAAGTTCACGTACAACATTGGGCTACCACCCATGTCATTTGTGAAGAAGTGGAAGCCGAAGTAACGGTCAAGAGACAGCATTGCAAGTGTTGCAGTTAACACCGGGAAGGTTGCAACGATTAATACAACTGTTACAAGCGAAGTCCAAGTGAAAATCGGCATATCCATCATCTTCATGCCAGGCGCACGCATTTTGATGATGGTAACAAAGAAGTTAACACCAGTAAGAAGCGTACCTAGACCTGAAACCTGAAGTGCCCAGATATAGTAGTCAACACCAACACCTGGAGAATATTCAATGCCTGATAGTGGAGGGTATGCCATCCAACCAGTTGCAGCGAACTCCCCAAGAGCCAGAGACACCATCATCAGACCCGCAGCACCAGCAAATAGCCAAAAGCTTAGAGAGTTCAATAATGGGAAGGCAACGTCACGTGCACCGATTTGAAGCGGTACAGCTACGTTCATTAAGCCAACTACAAGACCCATTGCTACGAAGAAGATCATGATCACGCCGTGCGCGGTAAAGATCTGGTCATAGTGTTCTGGGTGCAAGTAACCTTCACCACCACCTTTTGCAAGGAACTGCTGAAGACGCATCATGATCGCATCGGCGAAACCACGCACAAGCATGATAATCGACACGAAGATATACATGATACCGATTTTTTTATGGTCTACAGATGTGAACCATTCGTTCCACAGGTAGCCCCATTTTTTGAAGTAGGTGATACCAGCAACAACTGCGATACCGCCTAAGATCATCATTGCAACAGTAACCAATACGATTGGATCGTAAGGAATTGCATCTGGACCTAACTTACCTAATAAGTTCATGTCTTATTCCCCTTGAGAAGCAGTCGCATGTGCATCAGCTACATGTGCTTCAGAAGCAGCAGCTTCTTCGTGCGCAACACCGTGCTCTGCAGCAGGAGCTGAGTGGTCAGCACCATGGTAGTTGCTCATGTAGTGATTAATCACAGATTCAAACAAACCTTGCTCTACAGAAGAGTAATAAGTCACTGGATGTGGCTTAGTTGGGTAAGGCTTCATAGCTTCAGCAGCAGCCTTCTCTTCAGGAGTATTTGCTTTTGCGATCAGCGCTTCAATCTGGTGTTTACCACGGTTGCCGTCACGCAGAGATGCGAATTCAGCCTGGTCTAATACAGATTTCTGAACAGCTTCTGGATTTACTGAAGTACCATTACCTGCTTGAACAGCAGAAACCCATTCAGCAAACTGAGCGTCAGTCACAGAGTGAGCGCGGAAGCGCATTTGTGAGAAGCCATAACCAGAATAGTTAGCAGAGAAACCGCGGTAGCCTTCAGCTGGGCTAGTTTCGTCTGCCAACAGGTTCAGGTGAGTTTGCATGCCCGCCATTGCATAGATCTGACCACTTAACGCCGGGATGAAGAAAGAGTTCATCGTGAAGTTAGACGTAATACGAAGGCTAACCGGAGTTTTTTCTGGGAAGCGCATTTCGTTAACAGTGGCAATACCTTGCTCAGGATAGATAAAGATCCATTTGAACTGTTCAGCAATAACTTGAACGGTTAATGGAGCCTTGTCAGATTCAAGCGGACGGTATGGGTCGTACTTGTGGGAACCCCACCAAGTTAACCAGGCAAGAATAGCAATAATAATAACTGGGATACCCCAAACTACAATTTCAATTGCAGTAGAGTGTGCCCAAGTAGGTTTATAGTCTGCGTCTTTATTCGATGCGCGATATTTCCAACCGAACCATAATGCCATGATTGCTGATGGAATAACCACCAGAAGCATTAAGTAAATCGCAGTCATCATCAGGCTACTTTGGCCTGCTGCAACTGGACCTTTAGAGTTCAGAAGTACTAAATCACCACCACACCCTGTTAAAAGTGCGGACATCGCAGATAAAGACAATACAGCTAAAATCGTTTGTCTCATTTTACAACCTCGGTGAAGAGTCCCATTCCCTAAATTAATATGGGATAGCGATTAAAGTGTCGCATGATTAAAAAGATTCATTTGTTAACAAAAAATCTTCCTAATCATGAGACACCGCTACGTTGTAGGGCATTATGCCTGATTACAACAAACTAAGCTATATATAAAGAGGCTTTAAATGACTGTAATAAAAACCGATTTTACTGCTCGGGATTGTCGAATATTTATAGTAATTTTATTTTAATTTCAAAGTTATGAGCGAAAAAAGGGATGCAGAGCATCCCTTTAAAGAGAACTTAATTTTATTGCTTGATCACCTTGGTTTTCGCCAGTTTATCGTGCAAAGTCTGACGGTTTTTGCCCAAACCGAAAATCCAGTCCACAAGCGAGAACAATGGAATAAAATAAATTGTAGGCAAAATGAACACGATACTGCGCAAAGTAAAGGCACGCATGAGTGAAGTTTGAGTACCAGTTTCCGCGTCTACAATCTTAATTTTAGTCAGTTTTTTACCAATGCTTTGACCAGATTTTGCAATCAGGTAACCTTGGATAACCAGCATGATCAGCAGATATAAACCTGCTGCTGTCCAAGCCTGAGTAGAGAACATATCCAGCATTTGAGACTGCAATTCCAGCACGCGGTTCTGATCCGCACTGCCACCCATAGCTTGCGTCATGATCTGCTCATTTAGCTGAGTAAAACGCAGTTTTTCTTCAGCTGTGAAGAAGGCAGTCAAAATGAAAGTTGCTGGAATCCAGAGCAGCAGATCGACGAACTTGGCAAAAATACGCGCAGGAATACTCGCCAGTTCAAATGTATTCGCTTTTGGTGCAGGACGTGCATAAGTATTGGTTTGTGCTGCAGGCTGCTCAAATAGTGCTGCTGGCTCGGCAACTGGTGCAGGTGGAATATAACCTTCAGGTTCATAAACGAATTTACCCTGCGTGAGCTCACCCAAAGCTTTCCATTCGGTCATGCCTTGGTGCCAGGCCAAATCAGTCAATAATACCTGCTGGCTTGCAAGCATCTGATTTAGCTGTTCAAGCGTATATGGTCCAGCTTGTTGATTGTTTCGTGCCAGGTAAATCTGCATAAAGACTGAATCTCAAAATGTACGTTGAAAAGGTTTAGCTTCGATTTTATTGAATTATAGCCATAACACAAACAAAATCTTAAGCCAAACATGCGCATATGTCGGACATTTTTAGGTGAAGTACAACCAAAACAACACAAAATAAAACGAATTTGATTTAGGAAACTAAAAAATCCAAAATTTTTAGCCATCTACATAAAATAAAGTATCCAAGATTGGTGGTTTAAAAACTGTAATTTTAATGTAATGACGAAAGATTTTTTGCTGATAAATATCAAAGGAATGATTAGTTAACTCTAATATCTTAAATTCATATAAAATTTATTACTGAAATAAAAAAAGACCCTCATTTGAGGGTCTTTTTTTATTTACTGAATTTCCGCTTATTTAGCTTCTTGATCAGCAAGGAAGAACCAGGTATCCAATACTGAGTCTGGATTCAAAGATACAGATTCAATACCTTGTTCCATTAACCATTTTGCAAGATCTGGGTGATCTGAAGGACCTTGACCACAGATACCTACATATTTACCTGCTTTACGGCAAGCTTGGATCGCCATAGAAAGAAGGACTTTTACAGCAGCGTCACGTTCATCGAACAGGTGAGATACGATACCAGAATCACGGTCTAGACCTAGTGTTAACTGAGTCAAGTCGTTAGAACCGATAGAGAAGCCATCGAAGTGTTCAAGGAATTGATCAGCTAACAGCGCGTTAGTTGGCAATTCACACATCATGATAACTTTTAGACCATTTTCACCACGTTTCAGGCCATTTAATGCCAGTAGCTCAATGACACGTTTCGCCTCGTTTACAGTACGTACAAAAGGAATCATGATTTGTACATTAGTCAAGCCCATTTCATCACGAACTTTTTTCAATGCACGGCATTCAAGTTCGAAGCAGTCACGAAAGTTGTCAGAAACGTAGCGGCTTGCACCACGGAAGCCCAGCATCGGGTTTTCTTCTTCTGGTTCATACAACTTGCCACCAATCAGGTTCGCATATTCGTTTGACTTGAAGTCAGACATACGTACGATCACTGGCTTGTCAGCGAATGCAGCAGCAAGGGTAGAAATACCTTCAACCAGTTTTTCCACATAGAACTCGATTGGAGATGCATAACCTGCAGTACGCGCCATCACAGCAGCACGCGTTTCACGAGGCAGGCTGTCAATGTTCAGCAATGCTTTAGGATGTACACCGATCATGCGGTTAATGATGAACTCAAGACGAGCAAGACCAATACCTTCGTTCGGAATTTGTGCGAAGTCAAATGCACGATCCGGGTTACCTACGTTCATCATGACTTTGAATGGAAGTTCAGGCATAGATTCGATTGAGTTCGTTTGAACTTCAAAATCAAGCGCGCCTTCGTAGATGAAACCAGTATCACCTTCAGCACAAGATACAGTCACTTCCTGACCGTCCACCAGTACTTCAGTTGCATTACCACAACCAACGATTGCTGGAACACCCAGTTCACGTGCAATGATTGCAGCGTGACAAGTACGACCACCACGATTGGTTACAATTGCAGCAGCACGTTTCATCACTGGTTCCCAGTCCGGGTCAGTCATGTCAGATACAAGTACGTCACCGTCTTGTACTTTGTCCATTTCTTTAATAGACGTTACGATGCGGACTTTACCAGAACCGATACGTTGACCGATTGAACGGCCTTCACATACTACCGTACCTTTCTGTTTCAACAGGTAACGTTCCATTGTGCCAACGTTTTCACGGCTTTTTACAGTTTCAGGACGCGCCTGAACGATGTACAGTTTGCCGTCATCACCGTCTTTTGCCCATTCGATGTCCATTGGCGCACCGTAGTGTTTTTCAATGATCAGTGCTTGTTTAGCTAGTTCTTGAAGTTCCTGGTCATTTAAAGCGAACTGTTGACGTTCAGCTTTTTCAACATCTACTACAACTACTGATTTACCAGCAGCGCCTTCTTCACCATAAATCATTTTCTGGTGTTTAGAACCAAGATTACGACGAAGGATCGCGTGCTTACCAGCATTTAGAAGTGGTTTAGAGATATAGAATTCGTCAGGGTTAACTGCGCCCTGTACAACCATTTCACCCAGACCGTAAGAAGCGGTGATGAATACTGCATCACGGAAGCCTGATTCAGTATCCAGTGTGAACATTACACCAGCTGCGCCAGTTTCAGAGCGAACCATACGTTGTACGCCAGCAGAAAGGGCAACCACGTCATGGGCAAAGTTTTGGTGTACACGGTAAGAGATTGCGCGATCATTGTATAAAGATGCGAAAACTTCTTTGATCGCGATCAATACATTGTCGATGCCACGGATGTTCAAGAAAGTTTCTTGCTGACCAGCAAAAGACGCGTCTGGTAAGTCTTCTGCAGTTGCAGATGAACGAACGGCAACCGCGATGTCAGGGTTGCCGTTAGAAAGTGCGTCAAATGCTGCACGAACTTCTTGTTCTAATGCTGCAGTAAGCGGAGTTTCTACAATCCATTGGCGAATTTTAGCGCCAGTTTCAGCAAGAGCGTTTACGTCATCAACGTTTAGGCTGGCAAGCTCTGCATTGATTTTAGCGTTTAGGCCGCTTTGCTCGAGAAATTCACGATATGCACCAGCAGTTGTTGCAAAACCACCTGGTACAGATACGCCAGCGTTTGCTAGGTGGCTGATCATTTCGCCCAAAGATGAGTTTTTCCCACCAACAAGCTCAACATCGTGTTTCCCTAATTTTTCCAGACCAATTACGCGCGCTTCCAAAGTTGTTACTCCACTTTTGCAGTATTAATCATTATCTTGGCATGAGAGTATAGCAAATCACCTAGGTGGATGATTTTACTAAGCGACAGTCATGTAAGATCGGTTTACTATAAAGATTATATAGTACGAAGACAAATGTTTGAGGAGAATTTTAATGTCGGAAGGTAAACAGATAAAGCGTAGTGTTTTCTTCATTTCTGATGGTACTGCGATCACCGCAGAGACGCTGGGACACTCACTTTTGGCACAGTTCCCTCATGTCGATTTTGATATACATATCATTCCCTATATAAGCTCCGAAGAAGCTGCGACCAATGTCGTAGCCGAGATCAATGCACGTGCCCACGAGGAAGGGCAGAAACCACTGGTTTTTGATACTTTAGTGGACCCATATGTGCGTGATATTATTAATACGGCAAATGCGGTAAATCTTGATGTATTTGAAGGGCTTATTAGTAAACTTTCCGAAGAGCTAGGTACGGATCCAACGACGCTGGTAGGACAAACTCATGCGGTAACCGACTCTGCCTCCTATAAAGCGCGTATTGATGCTGTACATTTTGCCCTGGATAATGATGATGGCGCGCGTACTCGCCATTATGACAAGGCCGATCTGATCCTGATTGGGGTATCACGTTCTGGTAAAACACCGACTTCGATTTATCTTTCTCTACAGTTTGGAATTCGTGTTGCAAACTACCCACTGACTGAAGAAGATCTGGATGATAACCGTCTGCCAGCTGTGCTGCGCCCGCATAAAAACAAGCTTTTCGGCCTTATGATTGATGCTGATCGCCTTGTGGCAATCCGTACTGAACGTAAGGCAAATAGCCGTTATGCCAGCTTTAGTCAGTGCCAGATGGAATTGCGTGCGATTGAAGGAATTTACATTTCTGAAGGCATTAAATATCTGAATGTGTCCGAGATGTCGATTGAAGAAATCTCGACGCGTGTATTGCAAATGACCGGTTTAAAACGTCGTATTGGATAAGGTCCTAGTTCATGGAGTCAAAGCTGTTTTTTGGCTCCATTGGTTATCAAAATTTATATATTAAAATAATTAATGATAGAAATTAACGATGAT
This sequence comes from Acinetobacter sp. 22323, assembly GCF_052044895.1. NCBI lineage: Bacteria > Pseudomonadati > Pseudomonadota > Gammaproteobacteria > Moraxellales > Moraxellaceae > Acinetobacter > Acinetobacter sp. 22323. The sequence goes on from NZ_JBQEOL010000001.1 coordinate 278,100, forward strand.
AAGATAGTTGATATCAATCAGTACTATTTCGCTACGAAATACCTTATAGAAAAAATATAAACGTACTTGGATGTTAAAATTGTATAAAAATTACTCAATTAAATTTGGGACTTTATTCTTATTTAGCATTTTTTATGAAATATATATCAAAAAAAAATAAATAGATTTTTATTTAAAGGTTTGAATAATGACATCAACTGGATAATTTTCACCATGTATGCAATGAATTGCATGATCAGAAATTTTCAAAATTGGCCAGGTAATAAGCTGGCAGTTTTCACGTTGCAGGGCGATATAGAAGCTATCTGACTTAAAGTAATGACGATTAGCGGCTGCCAGATTAGGCATGAGCTGGCGTCTTAACCAGGGATTTTTGACCTGCTGTTCTAAAAAGCGTAAAGACAATAACCCTTTAATGCGGTTACTAATGAGATTTTTATTTTTGCTGATCAGCGGATGATTCAATACGCGTTGAAGCGTGCGGCTGGTACTCGGCATCACAAATTGCGGTTCAATCTGAAAGACTTTAACAGATGCCGCTTGCTGGCAAATACGGTCAAGATGACTCACACTAAACTGGTCAAGCCCAATTACTGCCACATTTAGATCCTGAAAATCCATATCTTTAAGGGCAGCAGAGTCGACTTTAGTCCCATTAAAGCTTGTAAAGTGTTCAGGGTTATTTTGAAAAATACCGGCACTTGTATCCTGCTTAACGCCCATATTGATATCCTGTAATTATTTAATTTTTATTCTGTTGTGATAGATATAGACAATATCGGCAGGGGCGTAAAGTTACTTTCATGGAATCTCGAGTCATCAATAATTCGACATTTTAAAATCCACTTCAGTTATGGATTTTGGGAATTATATTGATGTAATTTTTCTTGAGCTTTTTAAAGGTTGTGTTCATACAGTTTAATACCGTAAGTAATAGTGCCAATAATTAAAGTGTCCAACTTGCTGCAACAAAGGTTGCAGTCGGTTTGTTAATATAATAGATCTCTTTCATAAATCAAAAAACGATCTTCTTTTTGGTTAATATTTGCACTTCGGATTTCTTGGCATTCGTGCATAATCTGCGGATGAAATACATCGATTCAAACAAGCTT